>DAINSJ010000153.1:0-4379 GCA_036741375.1 Candidatus Limnocylindrales bacterium | reverse complement strand
GCGGCACGAGGATCGAGCCGCTCGCGACCCCGAGCATGACCGCGCTGATCAGGCGGCCACGGCCCGAACCCGCCGGCGCCTCCCCGGCGCCGGTCACAGGAGCCGGACGGTCCCGGTTACGCCGTCGATCTCCAGTTGCTGACCGTCCCGGATGGTCGTGGTCGCGTTCGCGACACCAACGACCGCCGGCAACCCGAACTCACGGGCCACGACCGCCGCGTGCGACAAGACGCCGCCCGTATTCGTGACGAGCCCGCCGGCGATCGTGAACACCGGGACCCACGACGGGTTCGAGGATGGGCAAACGATGATGTCGCCCGGCAGGATCCGGGCAAAGTCGTCCGGCCCGAGTGCCACCCGAGCCGGGCCGGTCACGACCCCTGCGGATGCGCCGGTTCCCCGGAGCACACTCGGCTCGCTCGATTCGTGGTGTTCGCCGTCGAATCGATCCGGCTCCCGCTCGCCCGGCGGCTTGCCGATATTGTACGGCGGCCGGAGCGTCTGGTTGCGGGCGTGCTTGACCTTCCGCTCGGCGACGAGGTCTCGGCGGTCGAGGCCACCCTGGAGCGTCTCGGCCACCTCGGCCCGATGCAGGAAGAAGATGTCACCCGGGCCTTCGATGCGGTTGTCGCGGGCCAGGCGCCTGCCGACCCGCATCACGAGGGCCCGGAGTCGGGCCTGCGCCATGCGATCGATCCAGTAGTTGTGGCCCTCGGTCAGGTAGCCGATGTCGCGAGCGTGGGCCAGCACCTCGTCGAACGCTGCCAGCGACTCGGGCTTGTCCACGAGCGCTTCGCGGACGTGCGACGCCAGCGCTTCGGCCTCCTGGGAGTGACGGGCCTCCCGCTCGGTCGACGGCGGAGCCGGCTGCTGAATTCGCTTGGCGAGGTTGCCAAGGAAGACATCTGGCTCCTCCCCCCAGGACGCGAGCCCGAGGTCGTCGTGATTCTGGCCGAGGTGGCCGTGCTGGGTCAGGTAGCCGTCGAGCTCGGCCACGAACTCCGGCCCGCCGGGGTACGCGACGAGCTCATCGCGACTCGGTGTCGGACCTGCGGCGGTCAGGCGAGCCGCGATCTCCGGCCGTTGAAGCGCCGACGCCGCGAGCCGCTCGGCGCCCGCTTCGACGTCCTCGAGCTCGTGGTGGGCGCCACGGATGAGCGTCAGCGCCTCGGCGTCGCGCCCAGCCCCGATGGCCTGGTTGTAGGCGTCAGAGAGGTCCTCGAGGACCTGGTATGGACCCATGATCGCGACGAAGTGGATGACCCAGGCGCGGAGGAGGCGGACCCAGGCCGTCTCCCAGGCGTCGGCCAGGGCAGCCGCGTCGAGATCGTCGACGGGGATCGCCGCGACCGCCTCGTAGATCCGCGCCAGCTCCGGCAGCGCGTCCGCCTGCCACCACGTGTGCGTGACGGCGATTCGCGAGCGGAGGACGTCGACCCACCAGGCCTGCGAGGCCTTCCGCTCCTCGTCGGGAACGTTCCGGATGAAGGCGAAGTAGACGTAGCCGTTCCAGGTGTGTCCGCGCATCCGATAGGGCGCGCCGAACTGCTCCCAGTGTCCGTTGAAGCTCTCGCCGATGATTCCCGCGGCGTAGTCCCCGGCGAGCGGCGTCACCGCGAACGGCATGTGCATGTCGTCGCGCTCCCACGCCAGCGCGGCGTCGGCGGGGTCGCCAAACTCGACCGGGAACGAGGGATCGTCGAGGCCGACGGTTGCGGGGCTCGGATCCTCGACCGTCATCGTCGGCTCGCGCTCATCCGACAACGACACCCGGCGCGGCCGCCGTCGACGGTGCGCCGGTGGTGATCGGCCGCGCCTGCAGCAGGTACCACGTGCCACCGCTGACGGCAGCCTCGATGTCGACCGGGGCTCCGAAACCCGCCTCGACCCGGAGGATCAGATCAATGAGCTCGTCGAGGACCGGTCCGCCGATGGCCGGCCCGTCGGCGCTCTCCCCCGGCGAGAAGTCGATGACCGCGCGACTGTCGCGATCGACGACGAACGTGTCCGGCGTCACGGTTCCCGACACCATCGCATCGCCGAGGCCTCGGACCGCGGTGATGACGAGCTGGTCAGCTCGGCCCGTGACCGGGTGCCGAGTGAAGGCGACGATGGCGGCGTCCGCCGGAACCAGGGCCTGGACAACGATCCCCATCGCGCCGCCGTCGAGCGGCAATCCGCGGCGGGCCCGGTAGGCCATCGCCGGCGCGCTCCAGAGCGAGGCCCAGCAGCGGCGGACGGCGGCATCGACGTCATCCGGGGCCACGCCCAGCTCCGTCTCATGCAGTCCCGCGTACGAGGCATCGAGGCCGTCCTCGCCGATCGCCGATGACCGCACGGCGAACCGCGCCGCCCCCTGGCCCGCCTCGTGCGTGAGCTCGCACAATCGGGCGACCGCCCCCGCGAGCGCCACCGCAACGGCCGTCTCGAGCGGCTCGCACTCCATGCGCTTTGCTGCGGCGGTGTCCACGATCGAGCCCGCGACAGCGTCGAGCTGCGTCCGAAACGCGGTCGTCGTCAGGCAGAATCCCGGCGGAATCCGGAAGCCCATGCGGCCGAGCCGATCGAGCGAGGCGCCCTTGCCGCCGAGCGCGCTCGCAGCGCTTCGGGCGCTCCCGAGCCACTCGATCATCTCGCCGTCCCGATCCGCCTGCTCCACTCGGGCCGCTCCCTGGTACGAACCGTGATGCGAACGAACCGTTACGTGAACGCCGTTCGCCGCCGGGCGGAGTTTAGCAATCTGTTGTCGCGCCGCCAACGGTTTCGGGGACAGAGAAGCGCCCGACGGCCTGAACCGTCGGGCGCTCCAGGGTGTCGCTGGCGCGAGGTCAGCGGGGAGGGACGACCTCGTCGGTCGTGCGCTCCCGATTCCAGTCGCTCTCGCGGTTGACGTCGTCCTTCGCGACATCCTCGGCCTTCTCGCCGGCGCCGGCACCAGCGCCGGCCCCGACGGCCCCGCCGACGACGGCGCCGGGAGGTCCGGCGATGGCGCCACCGATGATGGCTCCACCGATCGCACGATCACGCCCGCAGGCTGGCGGCGGGACCGGCGGCGCGCCAGATCCGCGGAAGGATGGTTCGTAACCGGATTGCAAGGCGAGCGGAGGATCCGAGGCCGACGAGTCGACGTAGGAACCGGTAACCGGGGAACCGTGACCAAGGAGGTATCGATGTTCAAGCGACTCCTGCTCGGCGCAGGCGCAGCCACGCTCGCCCTCGCCATGTCGACGGCGACCGCCTTCGCTGGCAATCCGCCGGGCACCGGCCAGCCGAGCGTCTCGTGCGATGACTTCACGGTCATGCCGAACGGCTTCTCGTCCGGCGGGTTCGCGACTGCTGAGTCGCACTACGCGAACCCGGACAGCACCGGGGGCATCGCGTCAGGCAACTGGCACGTCGTCTCCCAATACGATGTCGCGTGCTACCAGCAGACACTGCATCAGCACTGACCTCGAGCGCTCTGCGAACGGCCGGCCCTACCGGGCCGGCCGTTGCCATTCCATGGGATGCTGGCGCCATGAACTGGGTCGCCGTCGCCGAAACGTATGACCGGATCGATGCCCGGATCACGGCGTTCCTCGCGCGGGTCAGCGTGCCGACACTCCGGATCGGGCTCGGGATCGTCTTCTTCTGGTTCGGGGTCCTGAAGTTCTTCCCCGGGCTGAGCCCGGCCCAGGACCTCGCGGCCCAGACGATCCAGACGCTCTCGGGCGGGCTCGTCCAGCCCGCCGTGTCCCTGCCGGTGCTCGCGACCTGGGAGTGCCTCATCGGCCTCGGCCTCCTGACCGGCCGCTTCCTCAGGCCCACGCTCGCGCTCCTGATGCTCCAGATGGCCGGCACCATCACGCCGCTGTTTCTCTTCCCGACCGAGACGTGGATGCATTTCCCGTACGCGCCGACCCTCGAAGGCCAGTACATCATCAAGAATGTCGTCCTCATCGGCGCGGCGATGGTGGTCGGTGGCACGGTCCGAGGCGGCCGGCTGGTGCCCGAGATGCGACCAGCGGGGCTCGCAGCCGACCCGAGCTGAACCTGGGGCACCTGCCGTCCGCCGGGCCATCGCCACTTTGCGGTCGCGAGACGGTTGTGAGGCCTGACCAGCTGCTGAGCCTCGAGCCCGGCGTATCGTGCCTCGGTGCACGATGCGTCGGGGACCTGGCACCACGGCCTCATCGCTCGGTGGTGGGCCGAGTTCACGGCCCCCCAGCTGCACGAGGTCGACTACTACGCGGCCGCGATCCGGCGGTACGGTGAGCCCGCGCTCGATCTCGGCTGCGGCAACGGCCGCATCCTCCTGCCGTTGCTCGAGCAGGGCCTCGACGTGGACGGCGCCGACGTCTCGGAGGACATGATCGCGCTGGCCTCACGGGCGGTCGGCG
>DAINSJ010000152.1:0-4389 GCA_036741375.1 Candidatus Limnocylindrales bacterium | reverse complement strand
AACTCCTGGAGCTCGGCCGCCATCCGCGCCTGGTCTCCCGCCCAGAGGAGGTTCTCGCTGCCTGGTAGCTCCACGTGCCGAGCGCCCGGGATGTGATCGGCGACATATCGGCCCAGGACCGGGGGAATGAATGCCGATTCTTGATGCGTGACTACGAGCGTCGGGACCCGGATTGCCGGCAGCACCTCGCGCACGTCGCTCTGGAACAGAAGTCGGGCCATCGCGATGGCCATCGCCGGGCTCGCCGATAGCCGGGAGTACTCGGCAAAGCTCTTGGCGACGGCCGCGTTTCGATACTCCTCGGGAGCGAACATCCGCAGCTGGATTCCGCTGCCGAAGCCAGCGCGAGCATCCTCGAACGCCCGATCGGTCATCAGCGCGGGCAGGTCGGGGAAGTAGTCGGGGCCCTGGCCCAGGCGCGCGTAGCTGTCGACGAGGACCAGCGCCGAGGTCCGCGTGGGATGGGTCGCGGCGAAGAGCAGGGTGAGGTAGCCGGCACCCACCGCTGAGACGAGTGCGGCACGTGGCGATCCGACCTCGTCCATGACGGCCCGGATGTCGTCCATCCATTCCTCGAGGGTCGGCAGGCCGCCGAGCGGCACGGGATCGGAGATTCCCGTCCCGCGCTTGTCGAGCAGGATGACCCGTGAGAAGCTCGCGAGGCGCTCCACGAACCGCGCCAGCGGGGCGAAGTGCCACAGCGCATCGACGTTGCTAAACCACTGGTCCAGGAGGACGAGGTCGAATGGACCGTCGCCGACGACCTGGTAACCGATATGGACGTCGCCGCTGCGAGCGTAACGGGTCTCCGGGGACTCCATGGGCGCTCCTGCTGGCAGCCTCAGGACGGTGGCGGCCCGATTCTAGCGAGCACCCGGCGTCTGTCGCGGTGACGTCACGCGGTCGGTAAGCCTGCCTTGGGCTTCGGTCGAGTGACGCCGTAGATCACGCCACCGGCGAGGCCGAAGCCGGTCGTCAGGGCGACAAGCAGGCCGGCGGTGCTCCATTGCTGTGACCAGTAAAGGGTGCTGAAGCTCGCCGCATCGGTGACCCCGGACGCCCGCAGCGCCCGGCCTTGGTCCTGGACGTACCGCTGATAGACGCAGTCAGCCCCGCGGACGCAGCTGATTCGACCGCCGAGGCCAGGGTCGCGGTAGCCGTCATCCGCGACGAAGAACAGGGCCTTCACGCCGATGAGGAGGACCGCGAGGGTGAGCCCGGTGGCGAGCGACGAGAAGATGGCGTTCGAGGCGATTCGCGGCCAATGCCCCCGCCCTCGAGCGGAACGCGCGTTCGCGTAATAGCCGATCAGCAGTCCGGCCGGAATGGAGAGCGCCCAGTACACGGGCTCGATCGGGATCACGAGCAGGAAGCTGATCGCCATCGTGACGGCCATCCCGATGCCGACGTAGGCGGCGGTGATCGCGCCCCGATCGACAACTCGACCGAGCAGGGAAGGCCGTCGAGCAGCCGGCCCGCCACCGACCGCGTCCGCGGAGACGAAGCGGGTCACGCCGCTCCGCCGGACAGCGCGGCGCGCCCGGGGTAGAGGGCGCCGTCGCCGAGCTCCTCCTCGATCCGCAGCAGGCGGTTGTACTTCGCGACCCGCTCCGACCGCGACGGCGCGCCGGATTTGATCTGGCCCGTGCTCATCGCGACGACGAGGTCCGCGATCGTCGTGTCCTCGGTCTCGCCCGAGCGGTGGCTGACCATCGCCGTCCAGCCGGCACCGCGGGCGAGGTCGATCGCGTCGATCGTCTCGGTCAGCGTGCCGATCTGGTTCACCTTGATGAGGACCGAGTTCATCGCGTGAGCCTCGATGCCGCGGGCGATGAAGCTCGGATTGGTCACGAGGATGTCGTCGCCGACGAGCTGGACCTTCGAGCCGAGCCGCGCGGTCAGCTCGCGCCAGCCGTCCCAGTCGTCCTCGGCAAGGCCGTCCTCGAGCGACACGATCGGGTAGCGATCGATCCAGGTCGCCCAGAGGTCGATGAGTTGCCCCGAGTCGAGCGTCCGGCCCTCCCGCTCGAGCCGGTACTGACCAGTCACCGTACCGGTCCCGGTGCCCTCGACGAGGATCGAGCTCGTCGCCGGGTCGAGCGCGATCGCGACCTCGTCGCCCGGCTTGTAGCCGGCCCTCTCGATCGCCTTGACGATGATCTCGACCGCCGCCTCGTTCGACGGCAGGCTCGGGGCAAAGCCGCCCTCGTCGCCCTGGCCGGTCGCGTGCCCACCGTCGTGCAGCAGGCCGCGAAGCGCGGCGAAGACCTCGGCGCCGGCCCGGAGCGCCTCGCCGAACGTCGCCACGCCGACTGGCGCGACCATGAACTCCTGGAAGTCCGTCGAGTCCTGGGCGTGCTTGCCGCCATTCAGGATGTTGAAGAACGGCACGGGCAGGGTTCGGGCCCCGACGCCGCCGAGGTACCGGTAGAGCGGCAGCTCGTATGCCGCGGCCGACGCATGGGCCGCCGCCAGGGACACGCCGAGGATCGCGTTCGCGCCGAGGTGGCTCTTGTTGGCCATGCCGTCGAGCTCGATCAGCGTCGAGTCGAGACCGGCCTGGTCCGCCGCGTCGAGGCCTTCGATCGCGGGTCCGATCGTCTCGACGACGTTCGCGACGGCCTGCAGCACGCCCTTGCCGCCGAATCGTTTCTTGTCGCCGTCTCGTAGCTCAACGGCCTCGTGGGCGCCGGTCGAGGCGCCCGAGGGCACCGCGGCGCGACCCACGGACCCATCGGCGAGGAGGAGGTCGACCTCGACTGTCGGATTGCCCCGCGAGTCGAGAATCTCGCGCCCGAGGACCTCGACGATCGTCGTGTCCGGCATCAGGCCGCCTTGCGGTCGAGCAGGACGGCGACCCCGGGGAGCTCGCGACCCTCGAGGAATTCGAGCGACGCTCCGCCACCGGTCGAGATGTGGGTGAAGCGGTCGGCGAGACCCTGCTGCTGGATGGCCGCCACGGAATCGCCGCCACCGACGACGACCGTCGCGCCGGCATCGGCGCGCTCGGCGAGAAAGCGAGCGATCTCCTTCGTGCCGTGGGCGAACGACGGGATCTCGAAGACGCCGATCGGCCCGTTCCAGAAGACCGTCTTGACGTCGGCGAGGGTCTCCTCCATCAAGGTCAGCGTGGCCTTGCCGACGTCGACGATGTGCCACGAGGCCGGGATCTTCTCGGCGAGGAGCGTCTTGTACT
This sequence comes from Candidatus Limnocylindrales bacterium, assembly GCA_036741375.1. Classification (GTDB taxonomy): domain Bacteria; phylum Chloroflexota; class Limnocylindria; order Limnocylindrales; family CSP1-4; genus UBA5189. The sequence goes on along the minus strand of DAINSJ010000152.1, from coordinate 1,193 downwards.
CGGTGCCGCGAGTGACCTCCTTGGCCACGATCACGTCGACAGGGAGGATCACCTTGACGCCCTCGCGTTCGGCATCGGCGAGCACGCGCCGGGCCTCGTCGACCATGTCGTGCTCGGCGAGGCTCTTGCCGACGGACTTGCCCTGCGCGAGCAGGAACGTGTTGGCCATCCCGCCGCCGAGGACGAGGAGGTCGACCTTCGCGAGCAGGGTGTCGAGCACCTTGAGCTTGCCCGAGACCTTGGCCCCGCCGACGATCGCGGCGAACGGGTGCCCGGGCTTCTCGAGGAGGCTCGAGAGCATCTCGATCTCCTTCTCCATGAGGAACCCGGCGTACGCCGGCAGGATCTGGGCGATCCCGACCGTGCTGGCGTGGGCCCGGTGGGCCGTCCCGAACGCGTCGTTCACGTAGATGTCGGCGTAGTCCGCGAGCTGCTGGGCGAACTTCGGGTCGTTCTTCTCCTCTTCCGCGTGGAAGCGGAGGTTCTCGAGGAGCAGGGCCTCGCCATTGCGGAGGCGCTTCACCGCGTCGACCGTTCCTATGCCGAGGGCATCCCCAGTGACTGGCACGTTGCGCCCGAGGAGCTGGGTCAGCCGCTCAGCGACGGGCCGGAGTCGGAGGCCGTCCTGGACCTTGCCGTCGGGCCGTCCGAGGTGGCTCGCGAGGATGACCCGCGCGCCATGGCCCAGGAGGTGGCGGATCGTCGGCAGTGCGGCCCGGATTCGCGAGTCGTCCGTGACCTTGCCGTCCTCGAGGGGCACGTTGAAGTCGACGCGGAGGAAGACTCGCTTGCCTGTGACGTCGATGTCCCGGATGGTCAGCTTGTCCATCAGGCCGCCGCGCCGGCGGGGAGCCGGGACGCGACGAGGTTCAGCAGGTCCGCGCAGCGACAGCTGTAGCCCCACTCGTTGTCGTACCAGGCGATGACCTTCACCATCGTGCCGCCGAGGACCATCGTGTTCTCGGCATCGATGATCGAGGACCGCGAGTCACCCCGGAAGTCGGTCGAGACGAGGGGCTCGTCGGACACCCCAAGGATGCCCTTCATCGCGCCGGCCTCGGCGGCCCGGAAGGCATCATTGAGCTCCTCGGCAGTCGTCGAGCGCCGGACGTCCGCCGTGAAGTCGACGACGCTGACCGTCGGCGTCGGGACCCGCAGGCTGAAGCCGTCGAACTTGCCCTTGAGCTCCGGGA
>DAINSJ010000151.1:0-4406 GCA_036741375.1 Candidatus Limnocylindrales bacterium | reverse complement strand
CAGTACCCGCAGGCGGGCGGCGGCGCCGGGATGTCGCTCGGCGCCCAGCTCCTCGGATTCGTCAACCAGGCCGGGGCCGGCCAGTACGGCGTGGAGCAGTACTACCAGGCCCAGCTCGCGGGCAAACCCCAGGTCGTGGAGTTCGACAAGGACGCGAACGGCATGCCCATCGCCGACACCCAGCGGGTGGTCCAGGCGGGCGTGCCCGGCGACGACCTTCGGCTGACCATCGATTCCGGCCTCCAGCTCGCGATGGAGCAGGAGGTCATGGCCGTGAAGATCGCCGACGGCGCCGTGAGCGCTTCGGCGGTCGTCCTCGACCCGTATACGGGTGAGGTCTACGGCGAGGCGAGCTACCCCGGCTACGACGCGAACGACTACGCGGCGACAGCGACCGCAGACCCGCGGCGGTTCATCGATCCCGTGATCTCCGACGTCTACGAGCCGGGATCGGTCTTCAAGATGCTGACCGTCCTCGCGGCGCTCGAGGCTGGCACGACGACCCTCGCGACGAAGTACAAGGACACCGGCGTGCTCAGGCTCGACGGCGGCCGGACGAAGATCGAGGACGCCGACCGGCGAGCGATGGGCGTCATGAAGCTTGAAGACGCGATCGCCTACTCCCGGAACGTCGTCGCGGCGCGGGTCGCGCTCGGTCTCGCGCCGACGGTGGCGGACGCGTCGGCCGCCCTGCACGACGTCTGGACGCAGCTCGGATTCGGCTCGCCGACCGGCATCGATCTCTCGGGTGAGGTCGCCGGGCTCGTCAACGATCCCGCGATCAGCGCCTGGCGCCAGATCGATCTCGCCAACGGGGCCTTCGGCCAGGGCGTCGCGGTCACGCCGATCCAGCTCGCCACCGCCTACGCCGCCATGGTGAACGGCGGGAACCTGGTCCAGCCGCACGTGGTCGCCGCGATCGGGGGCCATGCGGTGAGCGCACCGTCACGCGGCTCGGTCCTCCCGGCGTCCCTCAGCCCCAAGCTGGCGGCCCTCATGCACCACGTCATCCAGATCCCCTGGTACAAGAGCTTCACCACGGTTCCGGGCTACTGGCTCGGGGCGAAGACCGGCACGGCCCAGATCTGGGACGCAACGCGGCATCGCTGGTACCCGAACCTGTACAACTTCACCGCCGTTGGCTTCATCGGACGGCGGGAAGGCCATCCCGACCTGATCGTCGCGGTCCAGATCCATAGCGGGCGACCGAACCGGAACGCCGCCGGCCAGCTCAGCCTCCCCGTCGCCTCGACCGAGCTCTTCCGCCGGGTTGCGACGGACGCCATCACCATCCCCGGGCTGCTGACCGCCCTGCCAGTCGAGGAGGCCCCGGTCACCAGGGCCAACGAATGACCTCGGGTGCCTGTGCGACACTTCGACCCGTGACGGTCGATCGGCCCTCGTCGCCGCCAACGGGCGCGGGTCCGTCAGGCCAGACCCCGAGCGCGGGGCCCGCTCCGGCTCTCACCGCAGACGATTTGGCGCGGCTGACGGGTGGCCGCCTGCTCCTCCGATCCGATCGCCCGATCCGCGGCGCGGCGGTGGATTCAAGGCTCGTCCGACCCGATGAGCTGTTCGCCGCCCTTCCCGGGGAGCGGACCGACGGCCATCGATTTCTCGGGGACGCGGCAGCGGCGGGCGCCGCGGCCATCGTCGTGTCGCGCGCTCCCGGCGCCGATGAGATCGCCGCGCTGGGGGACCTCACACTGCTCCAGGTGCCGGACGCCCTCATCGCCCTCGGGGCGATCGCCGCCGGCTGGCGCGCGCGGTTCAACCTCCTCGTGGTCGCGGTCACCGGGAGCATCGCGAAGACCTCGACGAAGGAAGCCGCAGCCGCCGTCCTGGGCGCGAGCTTCCGGACGCTCCGCAGCGAGGGCAACCAGAACAACGAGATCGGGCTGCCGCTCACGCTCTTGCGGCTCGGCCCGGAGCACGGTGCGGCGGTCCTCGAGATGGGGATGTACGCCGGCGGCGAGATTGCCGACCTGGCACACATGGCGCGGCCGCGAATCGGGGTCGTGACCGCGGTCCAGGGAGTCCACCTCAGCCGTCTCGGCTCCCTCGCCGCGATCGAGCGAGCCAAGGGCGAGCTCGTCGAGGCCCTGCCGTCCGACGGGGTCGCCGTCCTCAACGCCGACGATCGCCGGGTTCGACGCATGGCCGACCGGACCGCGGCTCGGACGATCAGCTATGGCTTCGCTGGGGACGCCGACGTCGGGGCCGATGGGATCGCCTCGGCCGGCTTCAAAGGCATGCGCTTCTCGCTCCGGCTCCCGGCGGCGCCGGGCACGGGCCGGCCGGTTCGGCTGCCGGCCGCGATCCCGGGGCTCGGCAAGCTGTCGGTCCACAACGCGCTCGCGGCGGCGGCCGTCGGCCACGCCGCCGGGATGACATCCCAGGCCATTGTCCACGCGCTGGCGGGCGGCTGGTCCGCGCCGCACCGCGGCCAGATGATCCAGCTCGGCTCGGTCCGGATCATCGACGACAGCTACAACGCGTCGCCGCCGTCGGTCGCGGCGGCCCTTGATCTCCTCGCTGGCCTGCCGGGCCGCCGCGTGGCGGTCCTCGGCGAGATGCTTGAGCTCGGCCGGGACGCCGAATCCGGCCATCGTGACGTTGGCGTGGCCGCGGCGGCGACCGCCGATCTCCTCGTGGTGGTCGGCGCCGGGGCCGCCGGGATCGCCGCGGGCGCCAAGGCCGCCGGCTTGGAACCCACGCGAATTCTCGAGGTCCGCGATCGGGACGGGGCAGTGGATCTCCTCCAGCAGCGCCTCCGGCCCGGTGATGTGGTCCTCGTCAAGGCGTCGCGCGGGATCGAGCTGGACCGGCTCGTCGACGCTCTGCGCGCAGATCCGAAGGCCTTCGGCCGATGAGTGTCGACCTGATCCAGGCGCTCCTGCTCGCCTTCTCGGTCGTCGTGATCCTGATGCCCGCGTACATCCGGTTCCTGCGCTTCATCGGGATGGGCAAGCAGATCCGCGTCGAAGGCCCCGAGACCCATCTCGCGAAGGCCGGGACCCCGACGATGGGTGGGCTGCTCCTCATCGCCGTCGTCCTCGTGCTCTTCGTCCTGCTCCGCGGCTTCCCCCAGTTCGGGATCATCGCGCCCCTCGCGACGCTGCTCCTCGTCGGTGCCCTGGGCGCGGTCGACGACTACCTGAACGCGAAGACCGGCGAGGGGATTCATGCCCGGCAGAAGATGCTGTGGCTCGTCGTTGTCGGCGTCGTCGCGGCGTTCCAGATCCAGCGGACGTACGCCATCGACGTGATCGCGGTGCCGTTCGTCGGCTCGGTGGCGGTCTCGCCGGCGATCTACATCGCGATCGCCGCGTTTGCGATCATCGCTTCCGCGAACGGCGTGAACATCACCGATGGCCTCGACGGCCTGGCCGGTGGCACGCTCGTGTTCGCGTTCGTGGGCTATCTCCTGATCGCCGTGCTCAACGAGCCGACGCAGCCGAGCCTCGCGTCCCTGTGCGCCCTGATCATCGGGGCGCTGCTCGGCTTCCTGTGGTTCAACGTCCACCCGGCGCAGGTGATCATGGGCGACTCCGGGTCCCTCGCCCTCGGGGCGACGCTCGCCGTCACGGCGCTCATCACCGGCCAGATCCTCGTCCTGCCCTTCATCGGCCTCGTCTTCGTGATCGAGACGAGCTCGGTCGTCCTGCAGGTCGTTTTCTTCAAGCTCACCGGCGGAAAGCGGATCTTCAAGATGAGCCCGCTCCATCACCACTACGAGCTTCTCGGCTGGGACGAGGAGAAGATCACGCTGCGCTTCTGGATCGTCGGGATCATCGCCGGCCTGATCGGCGTGACCCTCTTCCTCGCCTCGATCGATCGGCTCCAGTGACCTCGATGACGATGGAGCCGACAGCGACGCGGCGACCGATCGACCCGGACGGGCTGTCGATGGATGGGATCCGCGACGGCGCCCTGCGCGGCCGGGCCGTGACGGTCCTCGGCTTCGCCCGCAGCGGGATCGCGCTCGCCCGGTTCCTCGTCGACACCGGCGCGGACGTGACGATCTACGACGGCCGGCCGGCCATGGAGCTCGCGGGCGCGATCGCTGCCCTCGACGGTCGGACGGTTCGGCTCCTCCTCGGGCCGAACGTCGACCCCGTCGAGGCCTGGCGGGACGCCGAGCTCGTCACGAGCTCGCCTTCGATCAACCCCGACTTCCCGACGACTGAGCCGCGCCTCCGGGCGGCGCTCGGCGAGCTGGTTCGTCGTCGACGGGCCGGCGACCCGTCGGCCCCGGCCGTGATCTGGGAGCCCGACCTCTTCCTGCGGCTCTGCCCGTCGCCCACGATCGGGATCACCGGGACGAAAGGCAAGACGACCACGTCCGCACTGATCCAGGCGGTGCTCGCCGTGGACCCGGCGCATCGAGCCATCCTCGGGGGCAA
>DAINSJ010000150.1:0-4436 GCA_036741375.1 Candidatus Limnocylindrales bacterium | reverse complement strand
CGCCGAACTTCTCGCCGTCGTCGCCCATCACGCCGAGGCGGTCGCCGGCCTCGGTCGCCTCGGAACGGAGGTAGTCGATGACCTCGTCGACCTCGCGGAAGGGGATCCGGTAGCGAAGGCCCTTCTCGGTGCCGAAGACGGTGACGAGGCGGCCCTGGTCCTCGGTCGTGTACGGGCCCCACATCGCGTCCTCCGCGATGCCGGCTGCGCGAAAGTGGGCGTCGTCGAGGATCGTCCACGCGTAGCCGGCATCCGCGAGGGACGTCGGCAGGTCGGGCTCCCAGACCCGCTCGGCCAGCCAGGCGCCCGCCGGTCGAACGCCGAACGACCCTTCAACCGCGTCGGCCATTCGGATGAGCTGGGCAATCCGGTCGCGCTCCGGCAGTGAGGCGAGCACCGGCTCGTAGAGGCCGCCGCCGAGGATCTCGACCTGGCCGCGAGCGACCAGCGCCCGCAGGCGAAGGAGGAACTCCGGTCGCTCGGCGTGGAGCCACTCGAGCAGCGGACCCGAGTAGTGCAGCCCCAGGCGGATTGCCGGATGGCGCTCGATCGCGTCGAGCATCGGCAGGTAGGCCTTCTCGTAGACCTCGGCGATCACCCAGCCAAAGTTTCCGACCGGCTGGTGGTTGTGGAGGGTCAGCCCGAGCGTGATGCGCCCCTGCATCAGCGGGCGGCCTCGAGGCCCTCCTGCGTCGCGTCCGTCGTGGCCGTCGAGATCCCCGCCGTCGAGATCCCGGCTGCCGGGAGGTACAGCCGTTCCGTATATTCGTGGAGCATTCGGGTCGTGGAGAAGCGCCAGAGGTTCGTCGAGATCGAGCGCCGCATCCGCTCGAGCCATGCCCTGGGCAGGCCGGCCGCGTCCCGGTCGTAGTACTCGGGCACGACCTCGGTCTCGAGGATCCGGTAGAGATCCATCGCGTCGGCCCAGTCCTGGGCGGCCTCATCCGGCAGCGATTCGCGACCACCGATCGCCCAGCCGTTGTCGCCCGTCCAGCCCTCGTCCCACCAGCCGTCGAGGACCGAGAGGTTGATGACGCCGTTTGCGGCGGCCTTCATGCCCGACGTTCCGGACGCCTCGAGGGGGCGGCGCGGGTTGTTCAGCCACACGTCGACCCCCTGGACGAGAAACCGCCCGACGCGCATGTCGTAGTCCTCGATGATGAAGACCCGGCCCCGCAGCTCGGGCGATCGGGTCCGTCCGAAGATCTCCTGGATCACGGCCTGCCCGGGCCGGTCGGCCGGATGGGCTTTCCCGGCAAACACGATCTGGACCGGCCGGTCCGTATCGTGGATGAGGCGCGCCAGGCGCTCGAGGTCCGTGAAGATCATCCCGGCCCGCTTGTACGTGGCGAAGCGGCGCGCGAATCCGATCGTCAGGACCGCCGGATCGAGTGCCTGCTCCAGCTGCGCGAGCACCGACGGCGCCTCGCCGTGCCGGGCGAACTGGGCGCGGAGCCTCCCCCGGGCGAAGACCGCGACCTCTCGTTTCTGCCGGACGTGGGCCTCCCATAACTCGGCGGCGGGGATTCGCGAGATGCGATCCCACCAACGGGAGGCATCGGTGGCGCCGTCGAGGTCGTCGAGGTCCGCGTCGAGGTAGCGCTCGTACAGCTCGCGGATCGGCCCGCCGACCCACGTCGGGGTATGGACGCCGTTGGTCACGTCGAGGATCTCGTGCGCCACGATCCCGCGCCACGTGTCGTTGGCCGTCGCGGCGTGGAGGCGGCTGACGGCGTTCGAGCCGCTCGCGATCCGGAGGCTGAAGGCTGTCATGTCGAACTGGTTCGGGTCGCCGTCAGCGCCGCGGCCGATCTCGAGGACCCGCGCCACCGGCACGCCGCCGGTGTCCTTCCGGCCGTCGCCGTCGAGGATCGGTCCCGCGACCCGCCGGACGAGGTCGGTCTCGAAGCGCTCGTTCCCGGCCGAAACCGGGGTGTGGATCGTGAAGACGCTGTTGCGACCGACACTGGCCAGGGCGTCGTCGAAGGTCGCGCCGGCGGCCACGAGCTCCCGCGTGCGCTCCGCAAGCAGGAACGCGGAGTGGCCCTCGTTAAGATGCCACGCCGCGGGCGCGATGCCGAGGGCCCGCAGCGCTCGGACGCCGCCGATGCCAAGGACGAGCTCCTGGTGGAGCCGCATCTCGCGGCCCCGGACGTACAGGATGTGGGTGATCGGCCGGTCCGCCGGCGCATTCAAGGGCGTGTCCGTATCCAGCAGGATGACGGGCACCCGGCCGACGCGGACGACCCAGACGTCGACGTGAACGTCGCGGCCTGGGAACTCGACCGTCACGGTCAGCTGGCCGCCCTGTCGATCGAGCACGCGGCTGATCGGCAGCCGATGGAGGTCGTAATCCGGGTAGCGGTGCTCCTGGTGGCCGTCGGCGTCGATCGTCTGGCGGAAATAGCCGTTGCGATAGAGGAGGCCGACTCCGACCAGCGGCAGCGCCATGTCGCTGGCGGTCTTCATGTGATCGCCCGCGAGGACGCCGAGGCCGCCGGAGTAGATGCCGAGCGATTCGTGGAGGCCGTATTCGGCGCAGAAGTAGGCGATCGGGCCGGCGAGAGCCTCGGCGTGGCGGCGATGGAACCAGTGGTCGGAGCCATTCGCGAGGTACCGATCGAAGTCGCCGATGACGCGGTGGGCTTCGCTCATGAAGTCGGGGTCGTCGAGGAGGCGAGCCCAGTCGACCATGCCGGCGACGACCGGAATGGGGCTGTGGCTTCGGGCCCACGCGCCGCTGTCGATCCGGGCGTAGAGCCCGCGGGCACGGGGATGCCAGGTCCAGTAGAGGTTGTAGGCGAGGCGCCGGAGGCCTTCGAGCTCGGGGGGCACCCGGAGGTGCGTCGGCGGCGCCGACGGGACGCGTACGGTGGGCTCCATCGGTCGCGATGATATGCGGCGCCGATCGCTAGCATCGTCCGATGCGGATGCGCGTCGCGTTTCTTGCCGCCGAGTGCGAGCCGTGGGCCAAGACCGGCGGACTCGCCGACGTGGTCGACGCCCTGGCGCGGGCCCTCGGCCAGATCGGCGGCGACGCGCTCGAGGGCTCGGGCGCGGATGCGCTCAACGGCGCCGGCCCGATCGACGTCTATCTCCCGCGCTATCGCGGGATCGAGGTGCCCGCGGGCGCGGTGAGCCGGCGGATTTCCGTCCCGGATCCGCTCGCCGCCGCCGGGACGACCGACGTCGACGTCATCGACGTCGCTGGCGACGGCTACCGCCTTAGGCTCGTCGATCACCCGCCCGCATTCGACCGATCCGGCTACTACGGCGATGCGAGCGGTGACTATCCCGACAACGCCTGGCGCTTCGGCCTCTTCTGTCGAGCCGCGCTCGAGCAGCTCCGTACCGAGGACCGCCCGCCGGACGTGGTCCACATCCACGACTGGCATACGGCGCCGGCCCTGATCTTCCGCGACGGCGACCTGCGGGCCGATCCGGCGCTGCGGTCCGCGGCCTCGATGCTGACCGTGCACAACCTCGCGTATCACGGCTGGACGCCCGCGGCGGCGCTCGGCCCGCTCGGTCTTCCCGTCCCGAAGGCCCGCAAGGGCACGGATGTCGGGGGCCTGGACCTCCTGCGGACGGCGATCGAGCGGGCCGAGCTCGTCAATACCGTGAGCCCGGGCTACGCCGCGGAGGCGCTCGGGCCGGAGCAGGGGATGGGACTCGACGACGCCCTCCGGGCGAAGGGCGACGCGTTCTTCGGGATCCTCAACGGGCTCGATACCGATCTCTGGAACCCGGCCACGGATTCGGCTCTCGCGGCAACGTACTCGCGGGCCGATCGGCGGGGGAAGGCCGCGTGCCGGGCGGCGCTCCTCGCAGAGGTCGGCCTGGATCCGGCCGACGACGGCCCCGTCCTGTCGATGATCGGCCGGCTCGATCCCCAGAAGGGCTTCGACCTGCTCGCCGGAGCAGCGCCCGCGCTCCTGAAACGGGGCGTGCGGCTCATCGTGCTCGGGTCGGGCTCACCGGATCTCGTCGGCTCGCTTCGTGGCCTCGCCGCAGCCCACCCGGACCGGGTCGCGCTGCTGGAGCGCTTCGATCGCGAGCTCGCTCGCCGGATCTACGCGGGGACGGACGGATTCCTCATGCCGTCGCGATTCGAGCCGTGCGGCACGGGCCAGATGATCGCCCTGCGCTACGGGACGCCGCCGATCGTGCGTGCCACGGGCGGGCTTCGAGACACGGTCGACGACGAGACCGCCGCGCCCGGGCAGGGGACCGGGTTCCGGTTCGAAGCGGCGACGCCGGCGGCCCTCATCGAGGCCTGCGACCGCTTCCTCGCGATGTTCTCCGCCGGTGGCGCCCGCTGGGAGGCGCTGCTCGACCGCGGCATGGCGGTCGACTTCGACTGGCGGCGAAGCTCGGCGCCGGCGTATCTCGAGGCCTACCGCCGCGCGATCGAGATCCGCCGGGGCGGATAGCGC
>DAINSJ010000149.1:0-4481 GCA_036741375.1 Candidatus Limnocylindrales bacterium | reverse complement strand
CGCCGAACGGCGAGGTCGGGTCGAAGCGGTTGAACGTGTTCGCCCAGACGACGCCGGCGCGCATCTTCCGGACCATCCAGAGGATCCGGCTCCCCTTCTCGGTCCAGACGCCCGCCGACAGCCCGTACGGCGTGTTGTTCGCCTTCTCGACCGCCTCGTCCGGCGTTCGGAAGGTCAGCACGGAGAGCACAGGCCCGAAGATCTCCTCCTTCGCGATCCGATGGCTCTGGGCGACGTTCGTGAAGAGCGTGGGCCGGAAGAAATAGCCGCGGTCGGGCAGGTCGCACGCCGGCTGGTACATGTCGGCGCCCTCGGCGACGCCGGCCGCGACGAGCTCGGTGATCTTCTCGAGCTGGGCCCGGGAGTTGATCGCCCCGACGTCGGTGTTCTTGTCGAGTGGGTCGCCGACCCGGATCGTCCCGAGGCGATCCTTGAGCTTCTCGGTGATCGTGTCGGCGATCGACTCCTGGACGAGGAGGCGCGAGCCGGCGCAGCAGACCTCGCCCTGGTTGAAATAGATGCCGTTGACGATGCCCTCGACCGCCTGGTCGAGCGCCGCGTCCTCGAAGACGATGTTCGCGGCCTTCCCGCCGAGCTCGAGCGTCAGGCCCTTGTCGGTCCCGGCCACGGCCCGCTGGATGAGCTTGCCGACCGCGGTCGAGCCGGTGAAGGCGACCTTGTCGACGCCCGGATGGCTGACGAGGTGCATCCCGATGTCCGACGGGCCCGGGACGATGTTCACGACGCCCGCCGGCAGGTCGGCCTGGCGGCAGACCTCGGCGAAGAGGAGCGCGGACAGCGGCGTCGTCGAGGCGGGCTTCAGCACGACGGTGTTGCCCGCGGCGAGCGCCGGCGCGATCTTCCAGGCCAGCATGAGCAGCGGGAAGTTCCAGGGGATCACCTGCGCCGCCACTCCAAGCGGCCGCGCGTTCCGTCCCGGGAACGCGTACTCGAGCTTGTCTGCCCAGCCGGCGTAGTACCAGAAATGGGCCGCCGCGAGCGGCACGTCGACGTCGCGGCTCTCCTTGATCGGCTTGCCGGAGTCCATCGTCTCGAGCACCGCGAACTCGCGGCTCCGCTCCTGGAGCAGGCGCGCGATCCGGAACAGGTACTTCGCGCGCTCGCGGCCGGGAAGTGAGCCCCAGCGGGTCTTCTGGGCGCGGCGGGCGGCCCGGATGGCCCTGTCCACGTCCGCGGGTGTGGCCTTCGCGACCTCCGCAATGACCTCCTCGGTGGCGGGATTCACGGTCGAAAAGACGCCACCGTCCGACGCCTGGACCTCGCGGCCGTCGATGAACAGCCCGTAGCGATCCTTGATCGTGACGACGTCGCGGGATTCAGGCGCCGGCGCGTACTCCCACGGGATCGCCTGCCCGTCGCCGAGCCCCCAGCCGGCCGGGGCGCGATCGCCGGTCCAGCCGCGCAGCTTCGTGTCGTTTGTCACGAGGTCATTATGATCCGAGCTCCGAAGCGAAGGCTGCGGCGAGCTCCCGATAGGCCCCCAGCGCCGGGTCCGAGGACTGCTCCTCGCGCAGCTGGACGCAGACGTGGTCGGCGCCGGCAGCGAGGTGGTCCCGGACGCGGCGGGCGATGACGTCGACGTCTCCGATGGCGATCACCGCATCGATCAGTCGCTCGCTCCCCTCGCCGGCGAGGTCGTCGTCGGACCAGCCGAGCCGGCGGAGGTTATTGGCGTAGTTCGGCAACGCGAGGTAGTGCTTGGCGAAGGCCCTCGCGATCCGGAGGCCGGCGGCTCGATCGGTTGTCAGGACGGCGGTCTGCTCGACCCCAAGGAATGGCCCCGCGCCCAGCACCCGGCGGGCCTCGGTCGTGTGCTCGAGCGGCACGAAGTACGGATGCGCGCCGTCCGTTCGCTCGGCCGCCAGCTCGAGCATGTGCGGGCCCAGCGCGGCCAGCACGAGCGGCACCGGCGGATCGGGCTCGGGCGCCGCGTACTGGGCCGCGGCCATCCCGTCGAGGTAGCGGCGCATCGTCTCGACGGGTTTGCCGTACTCGCTGCCGCGCGTCTCGACCGACGGTTTGTGGCTCACCCCGATCCCGAGCACGAACCTGCCGGGATGCGCCTCCCCAAGGGCCCTCGCTGCGTTCGCCATGGCCATCGGGTCGCGGGCGTAGATGTTGGCGATCCCCGGGGCGATCACGAGCTTCTTCGTGGCGCCGAGGAGGATCGACGAGTGGACGAAGACCTCCTTGCTGCCGAGGCTCTCGGGAATCCAGGTGGCAGGAAAGCCGAGGCCCTCGAGCTCACGAGCGGCGTCGCCCTCCGCCTCCGCGCCCAGTCGCTGGAGGGCGAAGCTCCAGACCCCGACCGACCCCATCAACGCCGCCAGCCGTCGGCCGCCGAATCCGCCCACACCGCTCACCTGCGAGACGGTAGCAGCCGTGGACCTGTAACCGATGCCATCCCCTCGGCCTTCGAAGGGCTAGTCTTAGGGGGCAGCACGCTTGATCGGAATCGGTCCCCGCGGCCGCAATCGAGGAGCTCACCCATGCGCACGATTCGGTCGATTCTCGGACTGACCTTCGGCTTCGTCATCATCAGCTCGATCCTCGCCGCGGTGGTGGCAGCCGTCGCGAAGCGGCACATGTTCTCGAGCGGGACGGAGACTGACGACGAGTTCGACCTCGTCACGATCTTCGACGGTGTCGACTTCGCCAGCACCGCCCCGGCCTTCCGACGGGGCTCGGTCCTGACCTGGTACGGCGGCGGCCAGATCGACCTCCGCGATGCGACGCTCGACCCGGCGGGGGCGGAGCTCAATATTCGCGCGCTGTTCGGCGGTGTCCAGCTCATCGTCCCGGAAACGTGGCGCGTTGAACAGCGGATCGTGGCGTTCCTCGGCGGCGTCGGCGACAGCCGCGAGAAGATCGAGTCGCAGGAAACGGGACCGGTCCTTCGCCTCGACGGATGGGCGGTCTTCGGCGGCATCGACGTGACCTCGGAGCCGCGGCACGGCGAGTCCGATGCCGAGTCGCCCGCGCCAGCCACAGCTTGAGCGTCGCGACGGACGGTCGATCGAGATCCTGTCGCGCGGCGTCGACGCATACGGACAACGCCTGACTATGAAGGCGGCTATTGCCCCGTATCCTCCCGAGGTGACCGAACCAAGCCCGTTGTGGCAGCGCCGCTATCGCGCGCCGGTCTTGGGCTTCCCGACGTGGTCGCGGCACACACCTGACCGGCTCGTCTACGTCAGCTCCGAGAGCGGGATCTATCAGCTCCACAGCTGGGACGTGCGGACCGGCGAGCGTCGGCAGATCACCCACGAGCCGGTCGGCCTCATCGCCGGCGAGGTCAGCGGCGACGGCGAGTGGGTCGTCTGGCACCGTGACACGACGGGCGACGAATCGGGCACGTTCGTCGCGGCGCCGTTCACCGGGGGGACCGCTGAGCCGCTGATCGAGGGGCTGCCGATCGGCTGGGACCAGGGCGTCGCGCTCGGCCGGCACCGGACCATCGCGGCGATCTCCGATCGCGAGGGCTTCAAGGTCTTCACATCAGAAGGCGGCGGCCCGGCGCGCCTGATCGCGCAGAGCCCTGAATCGATCGAGCTCGGGGGCGCGAACGCGATGGTCCGGGGCGGCGTCGAGCTCGGGGCGCTGTCGGCCGACGAATCGCTGCTCGCCCTCGAGCACGCCGACCACGGCGACCTGCTCCACCAGGCGCTTCGCGTCGTGGACGCCCGAACCGGTGCGACGGTCGCGGAGCTGCGCGATGAAGGCAAGGCCCTGAACGCATTCGCCTGGTCGCCGATCGAGGGCGACCCGCGGCTCGCGATCGGCCACGAGCGACGCGGCGAGCGCGCGCCGGCGATCTGGGATACCTCGACGGGCACCGTCACCGACATCGTCGTGCCGTGGGAGCGCTACACCGAGGTCACGGACTGGTGGCCGGACGGCAGCGCGGTCCTGCTCGTCGAGCTCCAGGGCGGCCGCCATCGCCTGCATCGCTACGACCTCGCCGACGGGAAGCTGACGACGCTCCCCTCTCGTGATGGCAGCACGACCGGCGCCCGGGTCCGTCCCGACGGAAAGGTCTGGTATCGCCTCCAGCGCGGCGAGCATCCGGGGGTGCTCCTCGAAGTGGGTCGCGACGAGCCGATCCTCCAGGCCGCGGGCGGGCCGCCGGGCCGGCCCTTCGTCCCCTGGCAGTTCTCGAACCCGCACGGGCAGACCGTCCACGGTTGGCGCATCGAGCCGGATGGCGCAGATGGCTCCGGTCCCTGGCCGACGTTGATGCTCATCCACGGGGGCCCGACCTCGGTCGACCTCGACCGCTGGGCGCCCGATGTCCAGGCCTACATCGATGCCGGTTTCCAGGTCGCGATGCTCAATTACCGCGGCTCGATCGGCTTCGGGGCCGCCTGGCGCGACACGCTGATCGGCAACATCGGCTGGCCCGAGGTAGAGGACGTCCTCGCCGGCCTCGACGATCTCATCGCCCACAATTGGACCGATCC
>DAINSJ010000148.1:0-4484 GCA_036741375.1 Candidatus Limnocylindrales bacterium | reverse complement strand
CGACCGATGGCTCGATCGCCTCGCGGATCTGGTCGGCGCCGACCTCGACGCTCCGCGGCAGGCCCGTGAGCAGGTCGCGGCCGCGAAGGTTGACGCGCTGCTGGTCCCACTCGCCCGGATACGCGGATCCGATCGCGATCTTGATGTCTTCGCAGGTGCGCTCGCCGAGGAACAGGTTGTACTCGCGGCGGGCGAAATTCATGATGTCGACGTCCATCTCGTCACCGCCGATCCGGATGCTGCGGCTCACGACGATGCCGCCGAGGCTGATCACCGCAACCTCGGTCGTGCCGCCGCCGATGTCGACGACGAGGCTGCCCGAGGGCTCGCTCACGGGCAGGCCGGCGCCGATCGCGGCGGCCATCGGCTCCTCGATGAGCTTGGCCCAGCGAGCGCCGGCGTTGAGCGCCGCGTCGAGGACGGCGCGCTTCTCGACCTCCGTGACCCCCGACGGGATGCCGATGATCATCCGCGGCCGCGGCAGCAGGCCGATCCGGTCGTGGACCTTGTCGACGAAGTACTTGATCATCTGCTCGGTCACGTCGAAGTCGCTGATGACGCCGTCGCGCAGCGGACGGATCGCGATGATGTTCGCCGGGGTCCGACCGACCATGCGCTTGGCCTCGGCGCCGATCGCGAGGACGCGCTTCGTGCGGGCATCGATCGCGACGACCGAGGGCTCGCTGATGACGATGCCGCGGTCGCGGACGTGGACGAGCGTGTTCGCGGTGCCGAGGTCGATCCCGATGTCGCGGGAGAAGAGGCCGAGGATGCGGTCGAGCATGCCGGGGAGGGTTCCTCGTGCGGGATTCGCGCGGAACGAGCGCGGGGTTGAGCAGTATACCCGCGAGTCCCCCCGCCTCAGGCCGCGGGGCTCGGGTGATGACCGGGGCGGTCGAAGCTGATGCCGCGATCCCGCATCGAGACATAGGCATCGTGGCCGATCACGAGGTGGTCGAGCAGGTCGATGTCGAGCAGACGGCCCGCCGCGAGCGCTTCCGCCGTCAGGTGCAGGTCGTCGGGGCTGGGCGTGGGGTCGCCCGAGGGATGGTTGTGGACGAGGATCGCGCCAGCGGCATCGAGGCGGACCGCGTCGCGGAACAGCTCGCCGACGCGGACGAGCGAGGCGCTGACGTTGCCCTGGTAGACCGTCGTCAACCGCGCGATAGGCCGGTGTAGACGCGGCTCGAACGACAGCTCGCGGACTCTACCCGACGAACGCAATCAGGTGAGCCCACGGGCGAGGTAGACGCCGGTTGCCGGGCAACTCGCCTCGTTGAACAGCCGCCCGCGATGGTCAAACCTTCGAGGACATGTTGAGGCGATTCCGCCAATAGCTCAGGCGCCTCCCTGGCCACCGCCCGGTGGTCCGCGCCGGTGACCCGCTCGAGGAGCTCGAGCTGGAGGCGATCGACGTTCCGCGTTCGGATATCCTCGCGATGACGAGTGCGACTTTCAGGAGATCGTCCGACGCCTGACCGCTTTCCGCGCCGTGCAATCGACGCCGTCGAAGCCAACCTCTGGGCGATGCACCGCGACTTCGGCCGGATTCCCGGCGCCGACGTCCACGAGACCCCGGACCTGCTCTGGTACACCACGCCATCCGCGAATTCGTGGCTCAACGGGGCGTCCCGCTGCTCGCTGGATTCCGGCGCCGTGGATGCCGCGATCGAGGAGGTCGTTCGCGAAGTCCACGCCCGCGGGCGGAACGTGCTGTGGCACGTCGGTCCGAGCTCTCGGCCAGTGGACCTTCCTCGACGACTCGAATCCGCCGGGTTCGACGGGAGCTCGGCAGTCGCAATGGTCCTCCCGATCGAAGCGCTGCGACCGAGCGAGACCGACCGGCGGCTCGTCGTGACGCCTGCGCGCTCGCGCTCGGAGCTCATGGATTGGCTCAACGCCTTTGATCGAGCGCTCGAGATGGAGCCTCGCGGCGCGCAGCACCCATGGCTCGAGCCGTTCGCAGTCCTCGCGCTCGACCCCGAGACCCCCACAGAGCTGTTCGTGGGGCGCTTCGACGGTGAGCCGGTTTCATCGTCACTCGCCTTCCAGGGCGGGGGTGCTGTCGGACTCTACGGCGTCGGCACCGATCCGAAGTTTCGGGGACGGGGATTCGGCGGTGCCGTGACCGCGGCCGCGATCCAGTGGGGGAGGGCACGCGGAGAGCAATTCGCGATCCTTCACGCGACCGAGATCGGCGAGCCCGTCTACCGTCGGCTCGGCTTCGAGGCTATCGGCGAGAAGAGCCAGTTCCTCCTCCCGGCACCGTCGTCCGCATAACGCGCCCGCCCCGGAGTCTCGCTCGGAGCATTCCGGCATCTCAAGCCCTGTCCAGACGGCAACCGCGCCGCCTGATGTGTCGACCTTGCCGACCCGGCAATCGAATCTCCAGGCTTGAGCCCAAGGCTCTGGAGACCACGACAGCCTGGCTGGCACGCGGGCTTTGACTCGACGCGCGCTTCCCAGGCGAAAGACCCAGTGCCGAATCGCGGACGCGACAGCTGATCGGCCATGCGGCCGAGGGGCGATGCGCGACGGCGGGTCAGCTACGACTGCCCGGCCTCGCCTCCGATCCGCTCCCTGAGCTGCATCACTGCGGAGGCGGCTGCAAATCTTACGATGACCCGGAAGGCCCGGCGATCGAAGCCACCGCCCGCGGACGGTCACGCCGCCGGGTTGCGAGGACCGACCCGGTCGAACGACACTCCCCGGTCGCGGAGCGACACGTACGCATCGTGACCGATCACGAGGTGGTCCAGCAGATCGATGTCCAGCAAGCGGCCCGCGGCCAAGGCTTCCGCGGTCAGGTGGAGGTCGTCCGGTGACGGGGTCGGGTCGCCCGAGGGGTGGTTGTGCACCAGGATCACGCCCGCGGCGTCGAGCCGGACGGCATCGCGGAACAGTTCGCCCACGCGCACGAGGGACGCGCTGACATTGCCGACGTAGGCGGTTGAGACGCGGAGCACCACGTTCTTCGTGTTCAGGATCACGACCCGAAGCTCTTCGCGTTCGAGGCGGCCCATCTGGAGGATCAGTCGGTCCGCGACGTCGCGCGGCGATCGGATGGACCAGCGGCCCGTCGGCCAGTCGGCGAGGAGCCGTCGTCCGAGCTCGAATGCCGCCACCAGCTGGGCTGCCCTGGCCTCGCCGACGCTGGGGATCGCCTCGAGCTCGAGACCGCTCGCCCTCGCGAGGCCGGTCAGGCCGTCGAACCGGACGATCGCCTCGGCCGCGACATCCACGGCCGAGCGGCCTCGGGACCCCGACCCCCACAACAGGCCGATGAGCTCGGCCGCCGTGAGACCTGCCGCTCCTCGGAGCTGGAGTCGCTCCCGTGGCCGCTCCGCCGGCGGCAGCTCGCGGAGGGCTCGACCGACCGGCGGGAGGATTCGCAGCCCGGTCTCGATGTGCGTCACGGACACCTCTGATGCTTCGATGAGGGCGCCCTCGGACCCGGGCGACGGGAGCCCGCCGATTCCCCCCGCCATCCGGACCCGAGGACCAGCGGAGACTACGCGGCGGGGCTCACTCCGGGCTCACCCCGGACTATCGGTATGTCATCTAGACACTGGCATTTCAAGGTGTGCCGTTACACACTGGTGACGACGCTTCGTCCATCGTGCCCTGGGATCGCCACCGCCGGCGGCGGCCCAAGATGGATCGGGGGTTCCGCGTGTTCGCTCGCACCCCGGCCTCGCCGCTCCGCACCCGGAGGCGGCACGCTCTGCGGCTGCTGGCGCTACCGATCGCCGTCGTGCTTGCGACGGGCGCCGTCGCCGCGAGCGCCATCACGTCGCTGCGCAACGGTATGCTCACAGGCGGGCTGAACGGCCCGGTCGCAAGCGTCGGCAGCTCGCCCGCGCCCGGCGTCGTGGTGGTTTCCAGCCCGGCGCCGCAGGCCACCCCGAGCCCGACCTCCGCCAACACCGGGCCGCTGCTTGGCCGCGCTCCCCGCGTCGTCCATCGCGGTTCGGCCGCGAAAAAGGTTGTCGCGCTGACGTTCGATGACGGCTGGAGCGCGACGAACGGCCGGACAATCGTCTCGATCCTCCTTCGCGAGCACGTCAAGGCCACGTTCTTCGTGAACAGCGTCTGGCTTGCCCAGGACCCGGAGCTCTGGCAGTCGATCGCCGAAGCCGGATTCGTCGTCGGCAATCACACCTACCTGCACGAGGACGTCACGAAGATCGGCTGGGCGGCGATCCAGCACGACCTGCAGCGCAATGCGCGGGTCTGGGAAGCGGTCACGGGCACGAAGATGGCGCCGCTCTTCCGACCCCCATATGGCTACCGGAATGCGGCCACCGACCTCGCCGCAGCCCGGGCCGGGTATCCCGACGTGATCCTGTGGGACGTGGACCCGAAGGACACCACGCGGCGGTTCACCGATGGCCAGCTGATCCACAACGCGTCGATGGGTCGAGCCGGGTCGATCGTGCTCCTGCACGTCGGGCCGGACGCGACACCGCGGATCCTCGAGCGGG
>DAINSJ010000147.1:0-4485 GCA_036741375.1 Candidatus Limnocylindrales bacterium | reverse complement strand
TGGGAGAACCCGGTGCCGGGGCTTCGGGCGCCGTTCGTGCCCGTCGATCACGACCCGCCGGTCGACAAGCTCGATGCCGACTTCCCGATCCGCCTGACGACGGGCCGCCGGCTCGACTCCTACAACACGGGCGTCCAATCGAGCGGCTACACGTCACCCCTCAGACGTGGCGAGTCGCTCGACATCTCACCTGAGGACGCCGAGCGGCTCAACCTCCTAGACGGCGAGCGGGTCCGAGTCGTTTCGCGGCGCGGCTCGGTCGAGACGCCGGTTCGCATCGACGCATCGCTCCGGCCCGGTCTCACGTTCATGACGCTCCACTTCCAGGACGACGTCGCGACGAACCTCCTCACGATCGACGCGACCGATCCGAAGTCCGGAACCGCCGAGTTCAAGGCCACGGCAATCCGGATCGAGAAGCTTCCGGTGGTCGCCCCAGCCTGAGCGCGGTTCGGTCCGCGAGCGCGATTTCTGCCATTTGTGCGCCACGCGGGAGCATGTCGGGGCAGACGGGTCTCGACGAGCGCCCCCAAGCACGAAAGGCCGACCGGATCCAGACAGATGCCAACGTCGCGAGAATCTGTCAGGGATCGGCTGACTTGCTCCCGCGTGAGGAGAATCTGTCAGGGATCAGGGCGACTGCGCGACGAAAAGCCTCGCCGCCAGGCCCACTCCCGGGCGATCGGGGGTAGACTCTCCGAGTCGCCGCACATGCGCGACGACGCTCCGCGTGGTCGACTCTTCTCGAACAGACCGTGCGTCTGCTGATTTGTTCGGGATCGAAAGGGGTCAACGTGACCACCGGCACAGTCAAGAAAGTCATCTCCGACCGCGGCTTCGGCTTCATCAGCGCCGAAGACGGCAAGGAGTACTTCTTCCACCGCAATTCGCTCCAGGCGTCCCTGGACTTCGACCGCCTCAACGGCGGCGAGAAGGTGGACTTCGAGATCGAGGCGAGCCCGAAGGGCCCGCGCGCCACGAACGTCCGCGCCGCGGAGGCGATCGCGAGCTAGTCTCGCTCTTCGCATTCGAACGACGGCCCTCGGGTTCCCCGGGGGCCGTTTCGATTCCAGGCCCACGAGCCGCCGTACACTCGGCAGCGATGGATCTGCACGTGATCGGGCCGCTGGCATCGCCGGCTGAGCGGGCAGCGGTCGACGCGGTCCTGGGACCTGCGACATCAGGCTGGAGCGGTGGCGATCGCAACCCGGCGACCGAGGGCCACATGGCTCGCGGTGGCCACGACGCCCGCAGCCGGCGCGACCTGCTCCTGCCCGTGCTCCACGCGCTCCAGGATCGCGTCGGGCAGATCAGCCAGCCGGGTCTCAACTACGTCTGCAAGCGGCTCTCGGTGCCTCCCGCCGAGGCCTATGGCGTCGCGACGTTCTATGCGCTCTTCGCGACCCGACCGCGACCGCCAGCGGTGGCGCACGTCTGCGACGACATCGCCTGCCGGCTCGCGGGCGCGGAGGCTGTCTGCGCGGACCTGGGGCGGTCGCTCGGACCGGCCGGCGAGCCCTCGCCCGATGGGCGGGCAACCTGGCTCCGGAGTCCCTGCCTCGGGATGTGCGAGCTCGCTCCCGCGGCGATGTTCACGATCGCGGGCGAGAGGCCGATCCGGGAGCTGGCGGCGCCCATCGATGCGGCGGGTGTGGTCGCCCGGCTCGAGCGCGCGACGTCGGCGGCGGCCGCTCCGCCTGCCCCGGCGTCCGGGACCGCGTTGGCGTCCTCGACGACCTCTGTCGCGGCCGAGCCGGGACCGGATCGACAGGCAGTGCTCGCCTCCGTACCGCAGATGGGCGACCCAGAGCTCGTGCTGCTGCGGCGGGTCGGCATCGTGGACCCCGCCTCCCTCGACGACTACCTCGCGAATCGCGGCTACCAGGCCCTCCAGAACGCCCTGGCGATGGGCCCCGAGGCGACGATCAAGGAGATCACCGACTCGAGGCTCATGGGTCGCGGCGGCGCGGCGTTTCCGACGGGCCGCAAATGGGCCGCGGTCGCGGCGCGACCGGAGCGGCCGCATTACGTCGTCTGCAACGCGGATGAGTCGGAGCCTGGCACCTTCAAGGACCGGGTGCTCATGGAGCACGATCCGTTCGCCCTCATCGAAGCGATGACGATCGAGGGTTTCGCGACCGACGCCGAGCGGGGATACCTCTACATCCGCGGCGAGTACCCGCTGGCGGAGGCGCGACTGCAAACGGCGATCGGCACCGCCCGCACAGCCGGATACCTCGGCGAGCACGTGGCCGGCTCCGACTTCACCTTCGATATCGAGATCCGCCGCGGCGCGGGCGCCTACATCTGCGGCGAGGAGACGGCGCTCTTCGAGTCCATCGAAGGGAAGCGGGGCGAGCCTCGCAACAAGCCCCCCTACCCCGTCGAGTTCGGTTTGTTCGGCAAGCCGACGGCGATCAACAACGTCGAGACCCTCGTCAACGTCCTGTCCATCCTTGAGGCAGGCTCAGGCGGTGGCGAGCGCTTCGCGACGATCGGGACGGAGGGCTCCACCGGCCACAAGCTGTTCTGTCTCTCCGGTCACGTCGGGCGGCCGGGCGTGTACGAGGTCCCCTTTGGGACGACCCTCGGCCAGCTCCTCGAGCTCGGTGGGGGGGTGCCGAGCGGCCGGTCGATCCGGGCGATCCTGCTCGGCGGTGCGGCGGGGGTCTTCATCGGTCCCGAGGTGCTCGACACGCCGCTCACGTTCGAGGGCACGCGGGCGATCGGCGCGACGCTCGGGTCGGGGGTCGTGATGGTCTTCGACGAGACCGCCGATCTCGTCGGCACGCTTCGCCGGATCGCCGCGTTCTTCCGCGACGAGTCCTGCGGCCAGTGCGTGCCGTGCCGCGTCGGAACGGTCCGTCAGGAGGAGCTCCTCGCTCGCCTCGCGGACGGCGTCGGCGTTCGGAGCCGGGATGAGGAGCTGGTGCTCCTCGCCGACATCGGCCGGGCGATGCGCGATGCGAGCATCTGCGGCCTCGGCCAGACGGCGTCGTCGGCCATCGAGTCGGTCTTCCGTCAGCCGGAGCTCGTCGCGATATGAGCTTCGATCGCGAGCCGGCCGCGCACGCGCCGACGCCATACGTGATGCCGCCGGAGCTGGCGACCGTCTTCACGACGCCGCCGGCCCGCGCGACCCGGACGCCGGAGGCGCCCCCGGTAGAGGTTCCGGCGCCGGTCACGGTCACGATCGATGGGGTCGAGGTGACGATCCCAACCGGCGCGACGATCCTCGAAGCCTGTCGCGCCCAGGGGCTCGACATCCCGACGCTCTGCTACCTCGAGAACCTCACTCCGGTGAACGTCTGCCGGGTGTGCGTTGTCGAGGTCGCGGGGTCGCGGGTGCTCGTGCCGGCCTGCTCGCGAAAGGTCGAGCCGGGCATGGAGATCCAGACCGAGTCGGAGCGCGTCCAGCACTCGCGCAAGGTCGTCCTCGAGTTCCTCGGCTCGTCCGTGGACCTGTCGCTGACGGGGCCTGAAGAGCCGACCGGCGAGGTCGCCCGCTACGTGGAACGGTATGGCGCCGACCCGGGCCGCTTTGGGTCGCCCGCGCCGGCCGCGCCGGCCGATGCGCGAGACGATCGCGAGGCGGGCCACCATCACGCCGTCGCCGGTCCCGAGGCCGCCCGGGCCGCGACCGTCGGCCAGCCGGTCAAGGTCGACAACAACCTCTACGTTCGTGACTACTCGAAGTGCATCCTTTGCTACAAGTGCGTCGAGGCGTGCGGCGAGGACGCCCAGAACACGTTCGCGATCGCCGTTGCGGGCCGCGGCTTCGATGCCCGCATCTCCACCGAGTGGAACACTCCCCTGCCCGATTCGGCCTGCGTCTACTGCGGCAACTGCATTGGCGTCTGCCCGACCGGCGCGCTCATGTTCAAGAGCGAATACGACATGCGCGACGCCGGCACCTGGGACGAATCGGCTCAGACCCGGACCGACACGATCTGCCCCTACTGCGGCGTCGGGTGTGCGGTCACGCTCCACGCCCAGGACGACTCGATCGTCAAGGTGACCTCGCCGATGGACTCGTCGGTGACCGAGGGCCACCTGTGCATCAAGGGCCGCTTCGGCTTCGAGTTCACGAATGCCGAGCGATCGCGTGGCTGACGCGGGTTCGGACACCGCGGACGAGGCGACGCCCGGACTCCGCTCGCCGCTCAACGTCCGGATCGAGGGCAGCGGGCGAGATCTTGTCATGCTCCACGGCGGTGGCGGCGGGATCGACGATCTCGCCGAGCTGTGCGGGCTGCTCGGGAGCGGTCGGCGCGTCATCTCGCCGGACCAGCGCGGCCACGGCCGCTCGCCTGGCGGCCCCGAGATCTCCTACGCGGCCCAGGCGCGAGAGACGGCCGAGCTGCTCGACGACCTCGACGTCAAGGCTGCCGACATCGTTGGCTGGAGCGACGGTGGAATCGTCGGGCTGCTTCTGGCCCGCGATCGGCCGGACCTGGTCAATCGGCTCGTCGCGATCAGCGCGAA
>DAINSJ010000146.1:0-4496 GCA_036741375.1 Candidatus Limnocylindrales bacterium | reverse complement strand
GCTGGGCGAGGTCCTCGATCGAGTAGATGTCGTGGTGCGGCGGCGGGCTGATGTATGCCTGGCCAGCCTGGCCGCGCCGCAGGCCGGCGATGTAGGCCGTTGCCTTCCGGGCCGGGAGCTGGCCGCCCTCGCCGGGCTTCGAGCCCTGGGCGATCTTGATCTCGAGCTGCGCGGCCCGAGCGAGGTAGGTGGCGGTGACCCCGAATCGGCCGGAGGCCACCTGCTTGATCGCCGCGTCGCGACGTTCTCCGCCGGGTCCGGGGACGTACCACGCCGGATCCTCGCCACCTTCGCCGGTGTTCGCGACGCCGCCCGCCCGCTGGATCCCGATCGTCAGGACCTGGTGGGCCTCGGGCGACAGCGCCCCGACGCTCATCGCGCTGACCACGAGTCGTCGGACGATCGCCCGGGCCGGCTCGACCTCCTCGACGGCGATCGCGCGGCGGTGGATGGCCGGCCGGACCTCGAAGCGATCCCGGATGACTGCAGGGTCCGCTCGAGCGAGGGTCGCTCGGTAGGCCGCGAGGGACGCCTCGGTCGAAGCCCCGGCGGCGAGCTCCTGGACGGCGGCCACGATCCGGGGCGCAAAGAGGTGCAGCTCACCATCGGCGCGGAAGCGCGCGAACCCGGGGTCCGGCAGGCGTGCCTCGCGGGCCGCGCCGCGGGGGGTTCCCTCGCCCGGCATGGCGCCCCGCGTGGCAACGGGCGCGGCGACCGGGGCATCGAGCACGACAGCCGCATCTCGGCGGGCCAGCTGGCCATCGGCCAGCTCCACGAACCCGACGCTCCCCTCCCAGCCGAGCGCGGCGGGGAAGCACCGCGTCGTGACTTCGGGGGCCAGGTCGAGCGCCTCGAAGAAGGCGCCGCCCGAATAGGAGGCGACGGCGCTGATTCCCATCCTGGCGAGCGTCTTCCGCAGCCCGGCCTCGAGGCCATCGAGGAGGTTCCCGACGGCGCGCTTGACGTCGATCTCCTCGGCACCTCGTGAGCCCGCCGCTTCGGCGGCGAGGCGGATCGCCAGCCACGGATGGACGGCTCGCGCGCCGGCCGCGATGGCCATCGCCAGCGCGTGCACGTCGAGGAGGTCGGCGGCGTCAACGACGATGTCGGTCCGGCCCCGGAGGCCCGCCTCGGTCAGCGCGGCGTGAACGGCGCCGCTGGCCAGGACGGACGGGACCGGCAACCGATCGAGGTCGAGGCGGCGGTCCGAGAGGACGACGGCGATGGCACCCCGCCCGGCGGCCGCGACGGCATCGACGCCGAGCCGTTCGAGGGCGGCCTCAAGGCCGTCGCGTCCCGCGGATACCGGCCAGGTGGTGTCGAGGCCCACCACGCCCCCACGCAACCGCCGGAGCGTCACGAGAAGCCCCGGCATGTCGGCGACCATAGGCCGCGCCAGCCGGACGGAACGAGCGTGCCCCGATCGCCCGCCGAGGAGCGGCGCCCGGCGCCCGACCTGGACGCGGAGGTCGACGACGAGCCGCTCACGCTCTGGATCAATCGGCGGGTTCGTGACCTGGGCGAAGGACTGCTTGAGGTGGTCCGCCGCTCGCCGCTGGACCCGGCCGTGGCCCGGCGTCGGCGTGTCATCGCCCATGCTCCAGAGCGGCTCGTGGGCATCGATGGCGAGGGTCCGCACGTCCAGGCGAAGGCGCTCGGCGTCGAGCGCGGCCACGTACCGAGCGCCCGTCGAAAGCGCGGGCGAGGCGAGCTCGTCGAGCGATCGCGGGAGCCGGTCGTCGAACGTCGGCCGTGGCGGGTCGTGGGTGACGATGGCCCGCGAGATCCGCTGCCTGGCGGCGGCGTCGACGTGGATCCGGCCCCTGCGGGGCTCGACCAGGAGCATCTCGCCGGGACCGAGCCGGGCGAGCGTCTGGATCTCGCTCGCGACAAGCGGCACGGCGCCCGCCTCCGACGCGGCCGCGACGAGGCCGGTCTTCGTGATCGCGTAGGCGAGCGGGCGGAGCCCGTTCCGATCGAGGAGTGCCCCGACCGACAGGCCATCGGTGAAGACGAGCGCGGCGGGACCGTCCCACGGCGCCAGGAACCCGGCGGTTCGGCGGGCCAGCGCTGCCGCACCCGGCGAGGCCTCGGCGCGGAGGGCCGGCGCCGCGGGGATCAGCATCGCCAGGGCGCCGGGAAGATCCCAGCCCGAGGCTACGAGCAGCTCGACGACCTCGTCCAGCGAGGCCGAATCCGAGCCGCCGGTGCTGAGGAGCGGGCCCCGTTCGTCCAGGTCGGCAATGAGGCCGCTCGGATCCGGGTCGCCGCACCGTCCGCGCAGCTCCTCGCGGTTGCCGCGGACGGTGTTGATCTCGCCGTTGTGGGCGAGCCGCCCGAATGGCTGCGCGAGTCGCCACGTCGGGTGGGTGTTCGTCGCATAGCGCTGGTGGAAGGTCGCGAACGAGACCGGGACCGGAGCGGCGAGATCCGGGTAGAGCTGCGCCAGCCGGCCACCGGCGACGAGCCCCTTGTAGACGATCGTCCTCGATGATCCAGAAGCCACCGAGAGCTCGTCGAGACCCGCGATGGCCGCCTCGCCCGCGATCCGGCGCCGGACCAGGAGGAGCCGCCGCTCGAATGCCCCGTCGGCGAGGGGCCTCCGCGCCGCGCCCGCCGGCCGGCCGACGAAAACCTGCCAAAAGGCCGGCCGCGATGCGAACGCCACCGGCCCCAGCGCCGAGGCGTCGACCGGGACCTGCCGCCACGCAGCCGGCAAGAGACCCACCTCCGCGAGCGCCGCCTCAACGACGAGGCGGGCGCGAGCTCGCCGGACGCGTCCGCGAGGCAGGAACAGCTGCAGGACCGCTGGCCGGCGGCCGATCGCGGCCCGGACGCTCGGGCGGAACGACGCGGTCAGGTGGTCGACGAACGACGCCTCGAGAGGCAGGGCCATCCCAGCACCGTCGCTCGACAGCCCGTCGGCGGCAAAGGCGCCCCGATGGCCGAGCGAGCCCAGTCCGGCAAGAGCCAACCCGAGCACTCGGTCACGTGACCGGCCGCCCGTGTCCGCGACGAACCCGACGCCGCATGCGTCGTGCTCGGTCGACGGGTCATACAGGGGTGGCGGAACCGTGGACCCGAGCCGGTGGCGCATCGGAACCTCTCAGCCCTGGCGGGTCAGGCTTGGTAGGCGGCCTCGCCGTGGACCGCGAGGTCCATGCCGAGCTCCTCGTCGCGGGCCGAGATCCGGATTCCGAGGATCGCGTCAACGAACTTCACGATGACGAATGTGGCCAGCACGGCATACGCGATCGTTGCCCCGACCGCGATCAGCTGGGTCACGACCTGCCCGGGATTGCCGTCGATGAGGCCCTTGTAGCTCGCCTGGACCGCGCTCGTCGCCAGGACCCCGGTCGCAATGGCACCGAAGACGCCGCCGACACCGTGGACGGCGAACACGTCCAGGGCGTCGTCGACCCGCACCCGCTCGCGGAGCAGCGTGGCGCTGTAGCACAGGCCACCGGCGATGAGCCCGATGAGGATGGCGCCGCCGGCAGTGACGAAGCCCGAAGCCGGCGTGATCGCGACGAGCCCGGCGACCGCGCCGCAGGCCGCGCCCACGACGCTGACCTTGCGCTTGTGGATGTAGCTCGCGCCGACCCAGGTGATGGTTGCCGCCGCCGCGGCCGTGTTCGTGACGATGAAGGCGCTCGCGGCGAGCCCGCCCGCGGTGAGGGCAGAGCCGGCGTTGAAGCCGAACCAGCCGAACCAGAGGAGGCCGGCACCGAGCACGGTCATCGGGACGTCGTGCGGCTCCATCCGGTCGCCATTGACCACGCGTCGCCCGATGAGGATCGCGACGATGAGCGCTGACAGCCCGGAGGAGGCATGGACCACGGTCCCGCCGGCGAAGTCGAGGGCCCCGAGCTTGAACAGCCAGCCGTCGGTCGCCCAGACCCAGTGGGCGATCGGGGAGTAGACGAGGACGGACCAGAGGATCGTGAAGAGGACGAAGGAGGCGAACCGCTTGCGCTCGGCGAAGGCACCGGTGATGAGGGCGGGAGTGATGGCGGCGAACATCAGCTGGAAGGCGGCGAACAGGACGAAGGGGATCGTTGTCCCGTAGACCGCGCTTGGGGTCAGGCCGACCCTGAAGAAGCCCACGTAATCGAGGTTCCCGATCAGCCCCCAGCCGTTGACGTCCGGCCCGAAGGCCAGGCTGAACCCGACCAGCACCCAGACGACGCTCACCAGGGCGAGCCCGAAGAAGCTGTGCATGATCGTGGAGAGGACGTTCTTGCGGCGCACGAGGCCCCCGTAGAAGAGGGCCAGGCCCGGCAGCATGATCATGACCAGCGCCGTGGCCGCGAGCATCCAGGCGGTATCGCCGCTGTTGATCATTCGGGTCCCTCCGTCCCGCCCGAGGTCCATCCGCGGGCCCTCCCCGGAGTCTCGCCCGCCGGGCCTGGCTGGCGCGCCCCCTGCCGGGCGGCGCCCGCGTTGTGCTTCGGCGTCGACTCGAGTTGCGAGTGGGTTGCGATGCGTTCTCGGCG
>DAINSJ010000145.1:0-4574 GCA_036741375.1 Candidatus Limnocylindrales bacterium | reverse complement strand
GACCGGTCGAGCGGATCGCCCCCGGCGTCATCGTTCGCCAGGGCGTCGACACGCCGGTCCAGACCGGCATCAAGGCGATCGATGCCCTCATCCCGATCGGTCGCGGCCAGCGCGAGCTGATCATCGGCGACCGCCAGACGGGCAAGACCGCGATCGCGATCGACACGATCATCAACCAGAAGGGCCAGGGGCTCGTCTGCATCTACGTCGCGATCGGCCAGAAGCTCTCGACGGTCGCCCAGACGGTGGCGACGCTCGAGAAGTATGGCGCGATGGAGCACACGATCGTCGTGGTCGCCGGCGCGGAGGATCCCGCGCCGCTCCAGTACATCGCCCCGTACTCCGGCGTGGCCATGGGCGAGGAGATCATGGAGGAAGGGGTCAAGATCGACGGCAAGGTCGTCAAGGACGCGCTCTGCGTCTACGACGACCTGTCGAAGCATGCCTGGGCCTATCGCGAGATGGCCCTGCTCCTGCGACGCCCGCCCGGCCGCGAGGCGTATCCCGGCGACGTCTTCTACCTCCACTCTCGCCTGCTCGAGCGCGCGGCGCGGATGAGCGACGAGAACGGCGGCGGCTCGCTGACGGCCCTGCCGATCATCGAGACGCAGGCGAACGACGTCTCGGCCTACATCCCGACGAACGTCATCTCGATCACCGACGGCCAGATCTTCCTCGAGACGGACCTCTTCAACGCCGGCCAGCGGCCCGCGCTGAACATCGGCATCTCCGTGTCGCGCGTCGGTTCGGCGGCCCAGACGAAGGCGATGAAGAAGGTCGCGGGGCCGTTGAAGCTCGACCTCGCCCAGTACCGCGCGCTCGCGGCGTTCGCCCAGTTCGCGTCGGATCTCGACAAGGCCACTCGCGACCAGCTCACCCGCGGCGAGAAGCTCTCCGAGATCATCAAGCAGCCGCAGTACCAGCCGCTCCCGGTCGAGAAGCAGACCGCGATCCTGTACGCCGCGACGAAGGGCCAGCTCGACGACGTTCCCACGCCGCGGGTGAAGGACTTCGAGACGCAGTTCTACCGCTTCCTCGAGACCGAGCGCCCGGACATCCTCAAGGACCTTGCCAAGTCGGGCGCCCTGAGCGACGAGATCGCGACCGCCCTGGACGAGGCGATCACCGACTTCCGGAAGTCATTCCTCGCGTGATCGTGCCATTCGTTGCCGGGTCGCCCGGGTCGCTCGCTCGTTTCCGCCAAATTCCGATGGAGCGCGAGGTAAGCGACGGATTTGGCCGCAAACGGCGCGTCACGGCCGCCGTCGCCCGCTTCCCACGTTCAACTGGATACGCGGCGGCGCTTGCCGTGCCCGATCCGCGTCCGATCCGTCGCATAGCGCTGACGGGATCGGCAGGTGGCAGCTTCTCGCTGGTGGGATCGGCACCGGCGCCCGTGGGCTTCGGAGCGGCCGCGCACATGCGGGGAACCGGCTAGATGGCAAGCCAGCGCGACATCCGGCGCCGGATCGGGGCGGTTCGCAACATCAAGCAGATCACGCGCGCGATGCAGTTCGTCGCCGCCTCGAAGCTCAGGCGCGCCCAGGACGCAACCCTCTCGGCGCGGCCGTACAGCGAGAAGATCGACGAGGTGCTCGCGGATCTCGCCGCCGTGCTCGGTCCCGAGGACCATCCCCTCCTGACCACGCGCGAAGGCGGCAAGCGCCTGCTCGTCGTCATCACCACCGATCGCGGCCTCGCCGGGCCGCTGAACACGAACACCATCCGCTTCGCGTCGCGCGAGATCACCGAGCATCCGGGCGACATGGCCGTCGTCACGGTCGGTCGCAAGGGCCGCGACGCGATGCGCCGCTCCCGGGTCCCGATGGAGGCCCATTTCGCCGGCTTCGGCGATCGGCCGACCTTCGCGGATGTCCTGCCGCTCGCGCGCCTCCTGACCGACGCCTACCTGAAGGGCGAGGCCAATCGGATCGACATCGTCTACAGCCGCTTCATCTCGACGCTCGCCCAGAAGCCGGTCGTCGATCAGCTCCTGCCGATCAAGCCCGTGGAGGACACCGCGGGGATTCCCGGCAACCAGTTCATCTTCGAGCCCAACGCGAGTGCCGTCCTCGAGCAGCTCGTGCCACGCTACGTGGCCGCGCGCCTGTTCCAGGCGGTGCTCGAGGGGAAGGCCAGCGAGGAATCCAGTCGCATGGTCGCCATGAAGAACGCCACCGAGAACGCCGAAGAGCTCATCGACGACCTGACCCTGTCGTACAACAAGGTCCGCCAGTCCAACATCACCCGCGAGATGATCGAGATCGCCAGCGGCGCCCGCGCGCGCTGACGGCGACTCGACACCAGGAGGACGATACCGACCATGGCGAGAGCCACAGCCACCAAGCAGGCGCGTAAGGACGCACCGGCGACGGGCCGCGTCGTCCAGATCACCGGCCCGGTCGTCGACATCGAGTTCCCGGCCGGCCGGCTGCCGGCGATCTACAACGCCGTCGAGATCGAGCGCGAAGGCCAGGAATCGCTGGTCTGCGAGGTCCAGCAGCACCTGGGCAACAACTGGGTTCGCGCGGTCGCGATGACGACGACCGACGGCCTGGCCCGCGGCATCGAGGCCAAGGACACCGGCGGCCCGATCTCGGTGCCCGTCGGCGAGGCCACGCTCGGTCGCGTCTTCGACGTCCTCGGCCGGCCGATCGACGGCAAAGGGCCGGTCAAGACCGAAGCCCGCCTCCCAATCCACCGCGCACCGCCGCATTTCGACGACCAGACGACCGAGGTCGAGGTCTTCGAGACGGGCCTGAAGATCATCGACCTGATCTGCCCATTCAGGAAGGGCGGGAAGGTCGGGATCTTCGGCGGCGCCGGCACGGGCAAGACGGTGATCATCCAGGAGCTGATCCGGAACGTCGCCCAGGAGCACGCCGGGTTCTCGGTGTTCGCCGGTGTCGGCGAGCGGAGCCGCGAGGGCAACGACCTCATCCACGAGATGACGGAGTCGGGCGTTATCGCGAAGACCGCCTTCGTGTTCGGCCAGATGAACGAGCCACCCGGCGCGCGCCTGAGGGTCGGCCTCTCCGGCGTCACGATGGCCGAGTATTTCCGGGACGAGGAGGGTCGCGACGTCCTCCTGTTCATCGACAACATGTTCCGGTTCACCCAAGCGGGCTCCGAGGTGTCCGCGCTCCTCGGCCGGATGCCGTCGGCGGTCGGCTACCAGCCGAACCTGGCCACCGAGATGGCCGCGCTCCAGGAGCGGATCACGTCGACGAAGAAGGGCTCGATCACGTCCCTCCAGGCGGTCTTCGTGCCAGCGGACGACTACACGGACCCGGCACCGGCCACGACGTTCGCCCACCTCGACTCGACGATCCGCCTCGAGCGGAACATCGCCGAGCTCGGGATCTACCCCGCCGTGGATCCCTTGACGTCAACCTCCCGGGTCCTCGACCCCCTCGTGGTCGGCCAGGAGCACTACGACGTCGCCCGCGAGACGCAGCGCGTCCTGCAGCGCTACCGCGACCTCCAGGACATCATCGCGATCCTCGGGATCGACGAGCTCTCCGAGGAGGACAAGTCCACGGTCGCCCGCGCCCGACGCCTCCAGCGCTTCGCGAGCCAGCCCTTCTTCGTCGGCGAGGTCTTCACGGGCCGACCCGGCGTCTACGTCCCCATCAAGGACACCGTGGCCTCCTTCAAGGAAGTCCTCGAGGGCAAGGCGGACACGCTGCCGGAGCAGGCGTTTTTCCTCGCCGGCACGCTCGAGGACGTCCGGGCCAACGCAGCGAAGCTCGGCGAGTGATGAGCTTTCGCCGGGTCCTGCCGCTCGGCGTGCCCCGCGTCGCTGGCGCCTTCGCTGGAGCGAATGGCGCTGCGCTGGACTGGACCGGCCACGTGCCACCCGGTCGAGGCGTCTCGGCTGCTCAGCCGGGCTGTATTCAAGGCGGAATTGGAACTGGGCTGAGCGTGCTCAGCCACGGAGCAAGGACGACAGGATCGTCCACCCGCGGAGCACGCTCAGCCTCCTGGCAATTCGCACTGGAATATCGCTGCGCCCAGCGGCACGTTGGTGGGGGGGCGGCCTGATGCCGATCCTGCTCGAGATCGTGACGCCGGAGCGGCTCGCGTATTCCGGGGAGGTGGACGCGGTGGTCCTGCCCGGGAGTGAGGGTGAGCTCGGGGTCCTGCCGCACCATGCGCCGCTCGTGAGCACGCTGGGGGTGGGGGAGCTGCGGTACCGGAAGGGCGGCGAGGAGGAGTCCTTCGCGATCGTGGGCGGGTTCCTCCAGGTCCGGCCGGACCGCGTCGTGGTGATGGCCGAGACGGCCGACATGGCCTCAGAGATCGATCTCGAGAAGGCCCAGGAGGCGAAGCGCGAGGCCGAGAGGACGATCGAGACTGGCTCCCACGACGGCGCCGACCTCGCCGTCGCGCGGGCCGAGCTCCAGCAAGCCCTGCTCCGCATCCGGGTCGCCGAGCGACGGCATCGCGAGGGCCCGCGCAGGCGCGGGTAGGCACATGGCCGACGCGAGACCGTTCCACTGGGAATACGAGCCGCCGGAGATCCCGCGGGAGCGGTTCCTCGTCACGGGCGGGCGCCCGCTCGAGGGCACCGT
>DAINSJ010000144.1:0-4601 GCA_036741375.1 Candidatus Limnocylindrales bacterium | reverse complement strand
GCCGGGTGAACAACCTACATGGGAACCACAGCTAGCCCGCGGACCAGCGGCCGATCGGCGGCGCGAGCCGCCATGGACCCCTACGGCAGGTAGCTGTGCCAGTACCGCTCGGCGGCGCCGTTCACCCCACCCGAAGCGGCGATTCGCGCGGCCTGCTGGCGGACTGCGCCGGCCATCTGCTTCTCGCCGCCAAAGAGCCGGTCGAGCTGGCTCTCGTAGAACTCGATCCCGCGGACTTTGCGTTCGAGCTGGTCCGTGATGTCCGAATACCGCGGGGTCAGGAGGACCTCTCGCGGGAGCGTCTCGAGGGCCCCGGCGGGCAGGTCGTCGAGGCTCTCGAAGCCGCGCCACCACGCGTACGGGAAGTCCTCGTAGAACACGACGTTGCCCGCCCACTCGGGTCCCGGCATGACCCAGCGGCGAGATTCGGCGAGGAGCCCGAGGCCCGTCTCGCGGCAGAGTTGATGGTCGACATGGTTGCCGACCCCGAGCGGGAAATACACGTTCTGGGGCTCGAGCCGCTCGATCTCGCGGCGCAGGATCTCGTACGGGCTGAGGTCCTCCTCGCGCGGCATGCCGAGCAGCTCGTCGTCGCCCTCATAGCCTCGGAAGATTGCGTCGGGCAGGTCGAGGAAGACGATCGACGCCTCCGCGAAGTAGGCGTAGCGCTCGTCCTCGACCCGGCGGCGGGCGACGAGATCGCCGGCCGCCGCGGCCTCCATGACGTCGTCGGTGAAGATTGCGCCCTGGGTCGGCACGTCGTCGATGAGCACCTGCCCGGCAAGCGGCTTGTTCCGGATGCTCGCCCGGCGGTACCACGACGACCGCTGCCAGAACCGCTTCGCGGACGCGTCAGCGTCCTCCTGGGTCGCGTCGAGCCGCTCCTCGGTGGCGGCCCACGCAGGCGCCGCCCCGGTCCCGTCGTCGACCGGGAAGTCGGCCGCGATGCTCGCCCGGTTGAAGGCCTCGCTCGCCGGCCAGAGCGTCTTCGTCCCGAACCCGAGCGCCTCGCGCTGGTAGCCGCTCACGCTGCCGTTCGATCCGGCGCCGGAGAACACCGTGAGGATCGTCACGTTCTGGCCGAGCTCGCGGAGGCTCGCGATCAGCCCGCCGCACGAGAGCGCGACGTCGTCGGGATGCGGCGCGACGAAGACATGGGCCATGGCCGGCCGAGTATATCGAGGCTCGGTGCCCGGCCGGCACCCGGCTGGCTGTGTCCGTGGCGACACAGCCGCGACGGATTGGGCGGTTTCGCCTGCGACAAGCGCTCCAAATCGTGCCGGCTGTGCTGGGCCGGACACAAATCGACGCGATTTGCCGTTCGCCGGGCGACTTCACTCGACGAATACCCCGATTCTCGTTCCGGCTGTGTTCCTACCGACACATCGCGGCCGTCGCGCCTCCGCGCCGCTCCCTCTGCCGGCTACCCCTCGCGCCAGCCGGCCTCGCCGACGAGCGGCACGAAGACGACCGCGCCGTCGGACCAGTCGCGCCACTCGGTGGGGGAGCGGCGCTCGATCACGACGAGCTCCTGCTGGTCCCGCGGCCCGACCGGGATCACGAGGCGCGCCCCGACCGCGAGCTGCTCGCGAAGGGAGTCGGGGACGGTCGGGGCCCCCGCGGTGACGAGGATCCCGTCCCACGGCGCGCCGGCCGGGTCACCCGCGCTGCCGTCGCCGACTCGCACCTCGACACCCTCCAGGCCGAGCCGATCGAGCCGGTCCCTGGCTTCGCGCGCCAGGGCTCCGTGCCGCTCGATGGTCACAACCCGCGCGCCGAGCATCGCCAGCACCGCGGCCTGGTACCCGGACCCCGTTCCGATCTCCAGGATCCGGTCGCCCGGCTCGACTGCCAGCAGCTCTGTCATGCGGGCGACGATGTAGGGCTGGCTGATCGTCTGGCCCTCGTCGATCGGGAGGGCGCGGTCGTCATAGGCCACGGACTCGGGCGTGCCGGGCACGAATGCCTCGCGGGGGAGCCGGGCCATCACCTCGAGGACGCGAGGGTCTTCGATGCCACGTCGCACGAGCTGGCGCGCCACCATCGAGGTGCGGGCTTGAGTGGAAGATTGGCTGGACGGATCGTCCATGGAGGCGAGGATACGCTCGGCGGAATCGGCCCCGGTCCGTGATGCCTGTCGCCGCATCACCGGGGCGGGCTGGGGCGATCGATCAGGTAGCTGTGGGGCTCGGGGCCACCGAGGGCGACGGGGTCGGCGCGATCGACGGCGAGGCGGCCGGGCTGCCGGATGCGCCGGGGTTCCCGGAGGGACCCGTACTCGGCGTGGGGGCCGGCGTTTCGATCGGAACCGGCGTCGGGAGCGGGCGGAACGCGCCGCCGTGGCCGAACGCCAGGGCATTCGCGAGGATGACCACGAACACGAGGACCGTTCCCACGACGAAAGCCGCCGAGGCCGAGTCCTTGATCCGGAGCGCCGGGTCGACCGCGAAGACCGTCCGGGCCGGCTTGGGACCGCGCTGCGCACGGGTGCCGGGCCTTGCCACGGGCCGCTCGAGGGCACCAGTGCCGGGCGCCAGGGCCGGTGGGGCCTCGATGATCGGCTCGATTTCGTCGCCCTCGATCGCCAGCTCATCGGCACCGAGGACATCGGCGTCGACCTCCGCTCCGGCGATCTCGGCGTCGAGCGCTGCGCGGGCCTCGTCGGACTCGACCTCGCTCTCGGCCGCGCTGGCGGCCGCTTCGAGCTCGCTCGCGTTGAGGTCCTCGGCGGCATCGCCACCGGCATCGAGGTCTGCATTGCCCGCGACGGGGTCGAGATCGAGGGCGGTCGCCTCGGGCTCCGCCGCGCCCGCGTCGGCGGCTGCGAGGTCTGCGGCGAGCGGGTCGTCGCCGATCTCGAGCTCGGGTCTGTCCTTCGGGTCGTCGGTCATCGGTGAGGCCGCATCTCCATGGAAGACGGCCCCTGCGGGCCGCCGGGGCAGTGTACGCGAAGGATCACGCCTCGCGGACCGCGGGCACCAGGAGGCCCGCAAGCCCCGCGACCATCGTCACGACCCCGAAGATCCCGATCACGGGCCCTGCGCCGAATGCCTGCCCGAGGACGCCACCGACGCCCATCGCCAGCGTCATCGCGCCGAAGACGAGCGAGAACCGGAGGCCGAGGACGCGGCCCATGAGCTCGGGCGGCGTGCGCCGCTGGAAGAGCGTCTGGCTTGGGATCACGAACGCCAGGTTGCCGACGCCCGCGCCGAACGCGAGGCCCATCGCCAGCGTGAGGTTGCCGGTCAGTGCGAGTCCCGCAACCGCCGCACCCGTCAGGACATAGCCGAGGATGACCATTCGCCCGAGCGCCAGCCGCGATCCGATGAGCCCGATGACGAAGCCGCCGACGAGGTTCCCTGCGCCGATTGCGCCTTCGATGAAGGAGTACGCCGTCGCGTCGTCGAAGCCGCTCCCGCGAAGCGCCGTTGCGGCGTACACCGGGGTCAGCGCCAGCAGGATCCCGATCATGAATTGGCCGGCGGTCGACTGGAGCGTATTCGCCAGCAGGACGGGCTCGGTGCGCAGGAATTGCCATCCCTCCCGCAGCTCGTTCGCGAACCCCCGGAGGCCTGTCGCGGCTTGGGCAGCGCTCGTGGTGGCGGCGCCTACGACCGCGCCGACCGCCTCGGGCACCCGCCGGGCGACCGGCGCGACCACGATCGACGCGATCAGGATGGCCGACGCGACGTACGTCACCGAGTCGACCCAGAACGCGAGCGGCAGCTGGCTGCCCAGGAGCGCCACGAAGAGGCCCGCCAGCACGTACCCGCCGATGTCCGCGAACGTCTCGCCGACCCACAGGGCCGAGTTCGCGGCCACGAGGTCCTCCGACGCCACGAGCCGTGGCAGGATCGCGCCCTTCGCCGGCCGGAAGAAGATCGAGATCGTCGTCACGAGGAAGACGAGCGGGTACACGAGAGCGAGATTCGTCACGGCCGCGATCGGGATCAGGAGCACCACGCCGGCGCGCAGGAGGTCACTGACGATCATCACCTCGCGGTGGTCCCAGCGGTCGACGAGCGTGCCGGCGATCGGCCCGAACAGGAGGTTCGGCAGCGTCGCGACGAGGAAGACCGCGCCGACCGCGATCGGCGATTCGGTCGCCCGCAAGACGAGGAATGCGAGCGCGACCTGGTGGACTCGGTCGCCGAGGAGGCTGATCAACTGGCCGGTCCAGAGCGCCGAGAAGGAGCTGTCGAGCGCGAGGCGGACGTACGGGTGCCGCCGGACCCGCTCGAGGATCGGCGGGACGGTGGGGAATGGGACCCGACGGAGGCCGGGCCGGTAGGTGCCCTCGGAGCCGAGCGATGATCCACCGAGGACGAGGGGCCGCTGAAGCGCGTCGGCCGGCACGAGCGAGCCGGCGTCGAGGAACGCGACCAGCGACTCGTCGACGACCTCCTCGGCCGGTCCGAGCCCGATCCGCCGCCGGATCTCCGCCTCGCCGAGCTCCGCGAGCTCGCGCGGGGTGCGGACGGTCGTCGCGAACAGGAAGAACGCGAGGCCCGCGGCCAGGAAGACATCGCCAATGCTCGCCACGTTTCGAAGCCCGGGCACGGGGATCGGGATGATGTCGCCGAGCGGTCCCGCCTGGGCGA
>DAINSJ010000143.1:0-4667 GCA_036741375.1 Candidatus Limnocylindrales bacterium | reverse complement strand
TGCTTGGCGGGATGTCGTGGCCGCTCGTCTACGCGATCAAGCTCGGCCAGGTCGGGCCGATCCTCCTGCTGCTGTTCGCGATCGGCTGGCGGTGGATGGACCGCCCATGGCGGATCGGCGCGGCCACAGCGATCGGGATCGCGATCAAGATCCAGCCCGCGCTCATCCTCGGTTGGGCACTGCTCACGGGCCGACGACGGGTCGTGGTGGCAGGGCTGGCGGTGTTCGCCGTGCTCGCTCTGGCGGCGACACTCGTGGCAGGCCCGTCGTCCTGGGTCGACCAGGCCACGCTGCTCGCCCGTGTCAGCAAGCCCATCGACACGCCGCACAACTACACGCCGGGCCGGATCGCGTTCGAGGCGGGCGCGAGCCAGGCGGTCGCATGGGCCGTCCAGATCGCGAACTGGGCGCTCGTCGCCGTCGTGGTCCTGTACGCCATTCGCCGAGCGACGCCGGTCGCCTCGTATCTCTCGGTCGTGATCGCCTCGCAGCTGATCTCGCCGATCCTGTGGGACCACTACGCGCTGATGCTGCTGCTGCCGGTGGCGTACCTCCTGTCGCGTGGTCACTGGTGGGCGATCGCGATCCCGCTCGTGACCTCCGACCTCCTCGTAGGAATCACGCCCCACGTGGCCTACCCGGTCGTGTTCTGGGTCTCGCTGATCGCCGTCGTCTGGGTCGGTCGGTCCGAGCAGCGCGCTCGAGACCAGACATTTGCGGCCCCACGACCGGTCCCGCACGCGGCTGGATGAGAGGTTGCGTCAGCAAGCAAGTTCGGGATTCGGTGCTAATCTCGCTCGGTGACCGCCCCCACCCTCGAGGCGGATCCCGACTGTACGGGGTCCGCGAGCACAACCGCGAGCGACGATCGGCGTCCCGAGCCCGGCCGCGTGCCTGAGCGCCGCCGCCTCCGTGCGGACCTTCGACCATTCGACGAGATCCCACGAGAGACCTGGGATCGGCTCGCCGGCCTGAACCCGTGGGCGACGCCCTTCTCCGCGTGGGCTTTCCATCGAGCCTGGTGGGACGCATACGGCGACGACGCCCACGAAGAGACGATGGTCGTGGTCGATCCGGCCTCGGTCGGCCCGGGCTCGGGGCCCGGCGCAGCGGCCTCCCCGGAACCCATCGCGATCATCCCGCTCATGCATCGCCATGCCGTCGAGGCGCGTGACGCCGAGACCCATACCTCGATCCGACACGGCACCGCGCTCGACCTGACGCCGGTCCCTCCGACCGCGAAAGCGGTCTACTTCGGCGCCTCGTATCACGCCGACTACGCCACGATCCTCGCCGCCCCCGCCGACCTCCCGGACGTCGCCGACGCGCTCGCCGAGGCGATGTGCGCCGAGGGACTCGAGAACGAGGCCCACCCCGCGCCGTGGGACGTCATCGACCTCCGCCGCCTTCGGGCTGCCGACCCCGCCGGTCCGGCGCTCGCTCGGGCCTTCGGGGCGCGCGAGATGGCCGAGGGCTGGACGCTCAACTTCGAGCCCGAGGATGTCTGCCCCGTCACGACGCTTCCGGCCGGCGCCGACATCGATGCATTCCTCGCCACGCTCGGCAAGAAGGAGCGACACGAGGTCCGGCGAAAGGTCCGACGTGCCGAGGCCGCCGGCCCGGTCGCCTTCGTCGAGTCGACCGATCCGCTCGCCGACCTCGAGGCCTTCATCGAGTTCCACCAGGCCAAGTGGGGCGCCGACGGGCTCTTCCCGGACACCCCCGGTGGCGCCGAGAGCCGGGTGATGTTCCGGCGGCTGTTCGAGCTGTTCGGGACCGATGGGCCGCTTCGGCTGAGCTTCCTGATGGTCGACAACCGCCGGATCGGCGCGTCTGTCTACTTCGAGACTGACGACGCGATCCTCTACTACAACGCCGGCCTGTCGCCCGATGCGAAGGCGCTTTCGGCGGGCGTCGTGATGGTCGAACGGCTGATCCAGCGAGCCCTCGAGACCGGCAAGCGCCGCTTCGACTTCCTGCGCGGCAACGAGCCCTACAAGTACGAGTGGGGCGCCGTCGACGAGCCGATCCAGCGCCTTCTCGTCCGCCGGACGGTCAGCTGATGGCCCGCCCCGTCGCGCCCGTGGTTCGGCGGTCGGCGGTGGCCCACGTCGCACCCACGGCGCCGGCCATGCCCATCGTTCCCGCACCGCGGCCCTCGCTCGGGCTCGACCCGTGCTTCCAGCCCGTCATCCGTCTGCCCCTCCCGGGCGGCCGCACGCGAATTCGGGTCGTGGAGCTGCTCGCGACGGGCTCGAATGGCGGGGCCCAGGAGCACCTGTTCAACCTCGTGACTCGCATCGACCGCGAGCGCTACGACGTCTCGATCGTCTCGCTGACCGCCGGCAGCGCGATCCGGCGCCTCGAGCGGACCGGCATCCCCGTGTGCGTCATCGATGAGCCCGACGACGAGGCCGCGATCCAGGCCGTCGCGAGCCACCTCGCCGCGGTGGGCGCCGACGTGGTCCACGCCCACATGTACCGTGCCGAGGTCATCGCGACCCAGGCCGCCTGGCGCCTCGCCGGCCTCGGCCGTCGCCGGCCGTACATCGTCAGCACGGTCCATTCGAGCCGGATCCGGTCCGACGAGGATCGCGCCCTGCTTCGCCGCCTCACCCCGAAGATCGACCAGCTGATCGCCGTCTCGAAGGCGATCGTGCGCAAGATCGAGGACGAAGGCCGCGTCGGCGCGCCCGTCACGCTGATCTACAACGGGGTGGACCTCCAGCGCTACGTCGACCAGGAGGCGTGCTGCACGCTGCACGAGGAGTACGACATCCCGGACGGCGCACCGATCGTCGGCGTCGTCGCCCGCCTCGAGCCCGAGAAGGGCCACCCGACCCTGCTCGAAGCCTGGCCGCGCGTGCTCGAACGTGTGCCGAACGCCCATCTCCTGATCGTCGGCGAAGGCAGCCGCCGGGAAGCCCTCCAAGCTCAAGCCGTCGACCTCGGCCTGATGGCTCCCCCACCTCCCCTGATGCAGCAACACGCATCACCCAGCAGCGCCTCAATCGCGCCCGTGCGGCGCACGACCACTGACAGCGTGACGTTCACCGGCCGCCGCGACGACATCCCGTCCGTGACCGCCGCCCTCGACGTCGCCGTCCTGCCCTCCTACCGCGAAGCCCAGGGCCTTTCGATCCTCGAGGCGATGGCCCTCTCCCGGCCAGTCGTGGCCTCGAACGTCGGCGGGATCCCCGAGATGATCGAGAACGGCGAGACCGGTCTGCTCGTTCCGCCCCACGACGCGCAAGCTCTGGGGGACGCCATCGCCCGCCTCCTCACGGACCACCCGTACGCCGACACCCTGGCGCGAGCGGGCCACGACCTCGTGTACGAGCGCTTCTGCGTCGAGCTCATGGTTCGCGCCGTCGAGACGATCTACGACGAGTCGATCGAAGGCGAGGGCCGGCTCGCGGGCTGACCCGCGGCGGCCGGCGTGGCCGGCATCCAAGGCGAAGGACGCGTCGTCGCCCCGGCCCGAGTCGTTATTCTCTCGTGAATTCGGGAGGGCCTGAGCGTGCTTGGCGATTGGTCGAATCCGACGGATTCGTTCCTCTGCCAAGCACGCTCGGCCCAACTTCAATTCCACAGGGCATAGCGGCCGAGGCCACGTTGGCCGGCCGAGGCGAAGCGCCCCGCGGGGCTCGGAGACGACATCCACCCTGACGGATTTGCCACATTCGGGCCGATTCGCATGGCGGGAACCGGCCTCCCGCGTCGTACCCTAAGCGCCCGTGATCGACCGCATCGAGCGCGCTCTCGCCCGACTTCCGGCACCGACTGTGTCCCTGATGAAAACGCGCCTCGGGTTCGACGTCTTCCTCGGTGTTGCGGGCGCACTGGTCCTGCTGCGACTGTTCGACGTCAACCCGTGGACGCTGCCGATCCTCGACCTCCACGCGTACTGGACGACCCATGACGCCATTGACTACACGGGCGCGAACCCGTTCCTGATCGGCGCCTATCTGTACGCTCCGGCGTTCGCCCAGATCATCAATCCGCTGACGGCGTTCCCGTGGCCCGTGTTCGCGGCCACGTGGACGCTCCTGATGGTCGCGGTGTACGTCTGGCTGGTCGGCCGGTGGGCGTTCGCGGTCCTGTTTTCGATGGCGGTCGCGCTCGAGCTCTATCTCGGCCAGATCGACATCTTCATCGCGGCCGCGATCGTGGTCGGGTTCCGCTACCCGGCCGCCTGGGCTTTCCCGCTGCTGACGAAAGTCGCGCCCGGGGTTGGGCTCGTCTGGTTCCTGGTCCGCAAGGAATGGCGGAATCTCGCCATCGCGATCGCCGCGACGGTCGGCATCGCCGCGCTCTCGGCGGTGTTCGCCCCGGAGGCCTGGCGCGAGTGGTTCGACCTCCTCCGCCGCAGCGTCACCGACCGCCAGGTGATCGAGGGCGACTACCTCGCGATCCCGATCTGGCTGCGGCTCCCCGTCGGGGTCGCGATCATCGCCTGGGGCGCGCGCACGAACCGTCGCTGGACGGTCCCGGTCGGCGTCCTGCTGGCGATGCCGATCCTGTGGGTCAACGTCTTCACGATCCTCATCGCGATCATCCCGCTGCGGCGCGAACCGGGCTGGACGCCGGCTCGGGCGTGGCTGGTGCGCAGCCGACCGAGCAAGCGACCCGCCCTCGTCCGCGCCGAGCCTGGCTAAGCGCGAAGC
>DAINSJ010000142.1:2709-4766 GCA_036741375.1 Candidatus Limnocylindrales bacterium | reverse complement strand
CGTCGGGCCGGGCTGCCCGAGATGGACCTGACCTGCCTGCCGGCATCGCTCCATAACCGGCCCGAGAAGATTCCTGCGGCCGTCGTCGCCCGGATTCGGCGTGCCCGGCGCGATGGCTACGACCGGATCTTCGTGGCCTACGCCGATTGCGGCACCGGCGGCCTGCTTGATCGAGCGCTCGAAGCGGAAGGCGTGGAACGCCTCGCCGGCGCCCATTGCTACGAGGTCTATGCCGGTCGCGAGGCCTTCGCCGCGCTCGCCGAGGACGAGCCGGGGACGTTCTACCTGACGGACTTCCTCGTTCGGAACTTCGATCGGCTCGTCATCCGCGGCCTTGGCCTCGATCGACACCCCGAGCTCCTGCCGGTGTACTTCGGCAACTACACCCGGCTCCTCTATCTCGCCCAGACCGAGGATGCGACGCTCACGGCGACGGCCGCCGCCGGGGCTCTCCGCCTCGGGCTCGCCTTCGACCGTCGCTTCACCGGGCTCGGTGAGCTCGGTCCGGCGGTGCGCGCCTTCGCGGAGGCGGCGTGATGCCCGGCACGCTGACCGTCATCTGGTGGCGCGACATCCCCGCCCAGGTGATCGCGAAGGACCGCCGGCAGGCCCACAAGGTCGTGCTGCACCCGCGCTTCCAGGTCGCGATCGACAGGGCCGCGATGAAGGCCGGCAAGAAGACCGCGAACGACTATGTCGAGGAGTGGCGCCGCGAAGGTCGCCCCTGCGGCGACGACGTCGAAGCCGTGGCGACCGCCGAGGCGGCCCGTCTCGAGGCGGCGTACACGAAGGACGTCCTGGCTCGAATCGTCGCCGCGGGCGGGATCGATTCGGAGCGCCCAGCGGGGGAGCCTGGACCCGCCGGGGACGCCGGGCCGGCTGCATGACCGACACAATCGTCAGCTCCGCCACCCGCGAGGTCGTCATCGGCTTCGACCGGCCGTTCACGATCATCGGTGAGCGGATCAACCCGACCGGCCGGAAG
The DNA here is from genome assembly GCA_036741375.1 of Candidatus Limnocylindrales bacterium. Taxonomy (GTDB): domain Bacteria; phylum Chloroflexota; class Limnocylindria; order Limnocylindrales; family CSP1-4; genus UBA5189. The sequence goes on along the minus strand of DAINSJ010000142.1, from coordinate 3,781 downwards.
CTGCTCGCCGAGGAGATGAAGGCCGGCGACTTCAGCCGGGTCGAGCGCGACGCCGTCGCACAGGTCGAGGCCGGCGCGCACATGCTCGACGTCAACGCCGGCATTCCCCTTGCCGACGAGCCGGCGATCCTCGCCCGGACGATCCGGCTCGTCCAGTCGCTCGTTGACGTGCCGCTGTCGATCGACAGCTCGATCGTCGAGGCGCTCGAGGCCGGGCTCGCCGCGTACGTGGGCAAGCCCCTCGTGAACTCCGTCACCGGCGAGGAGGAGCGGATGGAGCGCGTCCTGCCGCTCGTTCGGAAATACGGGGCGGCCGTCGTCGCGATCTCGAACGACGACACCGGCATCTCCGAGGACCCCGACGTCCGCTTCCTCGTCGCGAAACGGATCGTCGAGCGGGCCGCGGACTACGGCATCCCGCGGTCGGACATCATCGTCGACCCGCTTGTCATGCCGATCGGGGCGATGGCCTCTGCCGGGCAGCAGGTGTTCCGGCTCGTCCGCCGCCTGCGCGAGGAGCTCGGGGTCAACACGACCTGCGGCGCGAGCAACGTGAGCTTTGGCATGCCCGATCGTGAGCGGATCAACGCCGCGTTCCTGCCGATGGCGATCACCGCGGGGCTGACCTCCGCGATCACGAACCCGCTGGCCGCCGAGGTCAAGGCCGCGATCATGGCCGCCGACGTCCTCATGGGCCACGACCAGGATGCCGGCCGCTGGATTCGGGCCCATCGAGCCGCGGCGACACTCGCCGCGAGCCACCTCCTCACGACGTCCCAGCCACCCGCTGCGGCGCTTGCCGGTCTCACGGGAGGGCCGGACGTCGAGGCCAGCCGGCCTCGGCCAATCCGCACGCCGGGTGCGGCGGCTCCGGCCGCCGCCACGAGCAGCCGGCCGCGCATCAACCGCCGGGCGATGGCCCGAGCCGACGGCCCGGTTCGGTGACGACCGCCGAATCCCAGGTCATCTTTACGCCGTCCGGCCGGCGCGGTCGATTTGCCGCCGGGACAACGGTCCTCGACGCCGCTCGCGCCCTGGGCGTGGATCTCGATTCCGTGTGCGGCGGGCGCGG
>DAINSJ010000142.1:0-2609 GCA_036741375.1 Candidatus Limnocylindrales bacterium | reverse complement strand
GTGCCGGTCCGCGAGTTCGTCATCGACCCGGTCGTTCGGCTGCACGAGGTCGAGGTCGAGCGACCGAGCCTCGCCTCGCCGACCGGCGACCTCGGCCGCCTGTTCGTCGCGCTCGAGCGTGAGTGGGGGCTCGACGGCCTCGAGGCGGATCTCGAGGTGATCCGCGCGCTGCAGCCGGCCCTTGAGGAGGGCGGCTACCGCGTGACGGTCGCGGTCCACGAGGCTCGGACGATCACGGCAATCTGGCCGGGTCTCCACGAGCGGGCCCTCGGCCTCGCGGTCGACATCGGCTCGACGACGATCGCGGCGCACCTGGCCGACCTCGCCGACGGCGCCGTGATTGCCTCCGACGGCGTGATGAACCCGCAGATCCGGTTCGGCGAGGACCTCATGAGCCGCGTCTCGTACGCGATGCTCCACGACGGCGGCGCGGTCCAGATGACGCAGGTTGTCCGCGAGGCGCTCGCGAGCCTGATCCGCGGGCTCGCGTCCCGGGCCGAGGTCCCCGTCGAGGACATCCTCGAGATCTCGATCGTCGGCAACCCGATCATGCATCACCTCCTGCTTGGCATCGACCCGATCCCGCTCGGTTCGGCGCCGTTCGCGCTGGCGACGGACGGGCCCGTTCGGACGACCGCGCGCGCGCTGGAGCTGCCGGCGAACGCGGGCGCCCGCGTGTACGTGCTGCCGTGCATCGCCGGCCACGTGGGCGCGGATGCCGCCGGAGCGATCCTCGCGGAGACGCCGTATCTCGCCGACGAGGTCACGCTCCTCGTTGATGTCGGGACGAACGCCGAGATCGTCCTCGGCAATCGCGAGCGACTCCTCGCCGCGTCCTCGCCGACGGGCCCCGCCTTCGAGGGCGCCCAGATCTCCGGTGGGCAGCGCGCCGCGCCGGGCGCGGTCGAGCGCGTTCGCATTGATAAGGAGACCCTCGAACCCCGGTTCCGGGTCATCGGTTCCTCCCGCTGGTCCGACGAGACCGGGTTCGCGGCGTCAACGCGGCACACCGGGGTGACCGGCATCTGCGGATCCGGGATCGTGGAGGTCATCGCGGAGCTGTTCCTGGCCGGTGTCATCACCGCCGACGGGACCATCGACGGGCGGATGGCGGCGCGGAATCCGCGGATCGTGCCCGACGGGCGGACGTTCGCGTATCTGCTCCACGAAGGGCCGCCGCGGCTGCTCATCTCCCAAAACGACGTCCGTGCGATCCAGCTCGCGAAGGCCGCGCTCTACGCGGGCGCTCGCCTGCTGATGGATCACCTCGGCGTCGAGGTGGTGGACCAGATCAAGCTCGCCGGCGCGTTCGGCAGCCAGATCGACCCGCTCCACGCGATGGTCCTCGGCCTCGTCCCGGATGCGACGATCGAGAAGGTCGGTCCGGCCGGCAATGCCGCGGGGACCGGGGCCCTGATCGCGTTGTTGTCCGGCGACGCGCGGCGCGAGATCGAGCGGGTCGTGCGAACGGTCGAGAAGATCGAGACCGCGGTCGAGCCGCGGTTCCAGGAGCACTTCGTCGACGCGATGGCGTTCCCGCACCGGACGGCGAGTTATCCGAACCTGGAGCGGGTGGTCGACCTCCCGCCCCGCCGCGCGGACGGCGCTGAGACCGAGCCGACCTCGGCCCGTCGAACCGGGCGCCCGAACCGGCGCTCCCAGACGGTCACGTCGGCGCGGCCCGGACGCGAAGGCTGACCGATGGAGGCCGTTCTTGCCAGGTGCCGATGCGGTGCGACGTATGCGAGGAATCGACGACGTTCCAGTCGGCAAGTGCACCGGATTATCCCGAGCCACGCTCACCGCGGGATGAATTCCAATGCGCAACTCGCCGCTGCGACCCTTCAAAGGCACGTGAGTCTGCCTAGCTCGCGTCCGATCAGCAGATGACAAGAATTCGGAGGGTCGACTGTGACCACTGACGAGTCCCCACGACACCGAGCCGGTGGCGGACGCGCGGCGCGGCAGGCCGCCCGATCCGCGCTGCAGGCGGAGCGCCTGCCGTTCCTCACTCGCGAGCTCAAGCCCTACGAGGTCCTCAACGAAGAGGGCCTTGCGACGCTGGAGGAGAACGCGGACACGATCCTCGAGGAGGTCGGGATCGACTTCCGCGGCGATCCCGCGGCGTTGGAAATGTTCCGGAACGCCGGCGCGGACGTCGACGGCGACCGCGTGAGATTCCCACGCGGCATGTGTCGCCAGATCGTCCAGGCCACGGCGCCGCGCACATTCACGCAAAGAGCTCGCAACGAGGAGCGGTCCGTCCAGATCGGCGACCCGTACACGGTCCTCGCGCCGAACTACGGCTCGCCGTTCGTGCGCGACCTCGACAACGGCCGCCGCTACGGGACGATCGAGGACTTCCGGAACTTCGTGAAGCTCGCCTACATGAGCCCGTACCTGCACCACTCCGGCGGGACGGTCTGCGAGCCGGTCGACGTGCCGGTGAACAAGCGCCACCTCGACATGGTCTATTCACATATCAAGTACAGCGACAAGCCGTTCATGGGTTCGGTCACGCACCCGACCCGGGCCCAGGACTCCGTCGATCTCGCGAAGATCGCGTTCGGCGAGGACTTCGTCCGCGACAACACCGTGATGATCAGCCT
>DAINSJ010000141.1:0-4779 GCA_036741375.1 Candidatus Limnocylindrales bacterium | reverse complement strand
CCTCGCGGCGACGTCCTGAGCCGCGTGACGAATGACATCGACAACATCGGCCAGTCGCTCCAGCAGAGCCTGACCCAGCTCATCACCTCGGTCCTGACGATCGTCGGCGTGCTCATCCTCATGCTCACGATCAGCCCGATCCTCGCGGTCATCTCGATCCTGTCGGTCCCCGTGTCGATCGTCATCACAGTGCTGATCGCCGGTCGATCGCAGAAGCGATTCGCGGCCCAGTGGGCCTCGACCGGGGCGCTCAACGCACACGTCGAGGAGATGCACACCGGCCACGCGATCGTGAAGGTCTTCGGCCGGCAGCAGGAGGCGATCGATACGTTCGATCGCGAGAACGAGGTGCTCTATCAGGCCTCGTACCAGGCGCAGTTCATCTCCGGCACGATCCAGCCCGCGCTGACCTTCGTCTCGAACCTGAACTACGTCGCGATCGCGGTCATCGGCGGACTCCGCGTGGCGAGCGGCCAGATGACGCTCGGCGACGTGATCGCGTTCATCCAGTACTCGCGCCAGTTCACGTTCCCGATCATCCAGACGGCGTCGATCGCGAACGTCCTCCAGTCGGCGGTCGCCTCGGCCGAGCGGGTCTTCGAGCTGCTCGACGAGCCCGAAGAGATCCCGGACCCCGTCACACCGAAGGTGCTGTCGGATACGCGCGGCGCGGTCGCGTTCGAGAACGTCTCGTTCCGGTACGAGCCCGACGTGCCGCTCATCGACGACCTCAGCCTCGTGGCCGACTCGGGCGACACGATCGCGATCGTCGGTCCGACCGGAGCCGGCAAGACGACGCTGGTCAACCTGCTCATGCGCTTCTACGAGATCGACGGCGGCCGGATCACGCTCGACGGCATCGATACCCGCGAGCTGACCCGCGACGACCTCCGCAAGACGTTCGGGATGGTCCTCCAGGACACATGGCTGTTCCACGGGACGATCGCCGAGAACATCGGCTACGGCCGGGACGGCGCGACCGAGGCCGAGATCGATGCGGCGGCCGAGGCGGCCCACGTCGACCACTTCGTCCGGACACTCCCGGACGGCTACCAGACGGTCATCGACGACGACGCGACGAACCTGTCGGCCGGCGAGAAGCAGCTCCTGACGATCGCGCGTGCATTCCTCGCGGACCCGGCGATCCTGATTCTCGACGAGGCGACGAGCTCGGTCGACACCCGAACCGAGGTCCTGATCCAGCGCGCGATGGCGCGCCTGATGAAGGGCCGGACCTCATTCGTGATCGCCCACCGCCTCTCCACGATCCGCGACGCCGACACGATCCTCGTCATGAACCGCGGCGCGATCGTCGAGCAGGGGTCGCACGACGAGCTCCTCGCGAAGGGCGGCTTCTACGCCGAGCTTTACAACAGCCAGTTCGTCGAGGCTCTCGCCGAAGCCGGCTGAGGAGCCAAAAGTCACCCCCGGAGTCTCCGTCGTCGTCGGATGGCAAGGATGCCCACGACGACGTAGCCACTCGCGAAGATTGCGCGGCGCAGAGCAGCATTAGCCCTGGAACGTCGGGGCAGACGCTCGTTAGTGCTCGCCGCCCGAGAATTGGGCGCCATCGGAGCGGCGGGAACGCGATCGAGACGTCGTCGTCGTCGGCGGCGGGCCTTATCAGGGTGGTGTCAGGCCGTCGTGCCGACCTGAGGCCAGTCGTCGGCGCTCAGCGCTTCGGGTGTCGCGTAGCCGACGTTGACGACCCTGGCCAGGCTCTCGTTCTCGATCATCATCTCAAACGGCCGCTGCGCGAGCAGCAGCGCGTTGTAGTGCGCTGGGTTCGAAGAACCTTCGTGTTCTCTCGGGTCTGCAGCTGCTGAATCCGCAGCTGGCGGTAGATGGCGTAGAACGTGGTGGCAAGGGCCGTGAACTGGAGCGCGGTCCAGAACCACTCCGACCCCGGCCCGATGAACGCCATTCCGTCGGTATTGATGAACGTCACGGTTGCTCCTCCCGAGGGTCGAGGCGGTAGCCCACGCCGCGGACGGGGACGAGGTTCGGCCCGGCCACCGCGTCGAGCTTCGAGCGCAGACGGGCGATGTGGGGCTTCAGCCACAGGAGATCCGGGTCCATCTCCGCCGGCCAGCCCGCGCGGACGAGGTGGAGGTGGGGGACGACGTCGCCACCGGCGCGGACGAGCAGCTCGAGGAGCCGGTACTCGATCGGGGTCAGGCTCAGGAGCGTCTCGCCGACACGGCCTTCGTGGCGGCCCGTGTCGATCGTCAGGTTGCCCGCGATCAGCGGACCAGGGGTTGCGGCCGGTGACCCCGCCATCGAGCGATCCGCGCGTCGCATCACCGCCGCGATTCGCGCCAGCAGCTCCGCGCGCCCGAACGGCTTCACGAGGTAGTCGTCGGCGCCGATCCCGAGGGCTCGGACCTTCGCTTCCTCGGCGCTCTCACCCGAGACGACGAGGATGGGGGTGTCGCCCTCGGCCCGCATCTGGCCCGCGACGGTGAAGCCATCCGGCCCCGGCATCGCGAGGTCGAGCAGCACGAGGTCCGGCCGCTCCTCCCGGAAACGCCGCACCGCGGTCAGGCCGTCATACGCGGTGATGACCTGGTGGCCCTCCTCCCCGACGAGGGCCGTAATGGCGCCGACCATCGCCGGGTCGTCGTCGACGACCAGGATCCGGAGCGGGCGCGTCGTCGTCACCGGCGCCCGCTCAGACGGCCGCCGCGGCCGGCAAGGCCAGCACGAATCTCGCGCCGTGTCCCTCGACCGGCTCGCACCAGATTCGGGCGCCCATCGATTCGCCGAGCCGCTTGGCCGCGTAGAGCCCGATCCCCGAGCCGCGGGCCGTCGACGTCTCCCGCCGCGCGTACGGCTCGAAGATCCGCTGCCGCCACTCCTCGGGGATGCCGGGTCCCTCGTCGGCGACGCCGATGCGGACGCCGCCTTCGACCATCTGCCACTCCAGCGTGATTCGCGTCCCGGGCGGGGCGTACTTCACGGCATTCTCGACCAGGTGCTCGAGGATCTGGCGGAGCCGCGATGGATCTGCGAGCGCGAAGAGGTGCACGCCCCCGTGGATCTCGACCGTGTGGTTGCGCACGAGCGGGGCGAGGTCGACCACGAGCTCCCCGACGACTGCCGCGACATCGACCGGGACCCGGTCCGCTGGCTGGTCGGGCACGACCCGCACGGAGGCGAGGATCGAATCCACCAACCGGTCCAGGCGAGAGATCTGGTCCATCGTCGCGGAGTACCAACCTGAGCGCCGAGCTCGTCGCTCGGGATCGCGCGAGTCGCGACCCTCGAGCTCGGGCTCCTCCGAGAGCAGGTCGGTGTAGGCCCGGACGACGGCCAGCGGCGTCCGCAGCTCGTGAGTCACGAGCGCGATGAGCTCGGTCCGGGCCTGATCGATCGCCTTGAGCTCGTTGGCGCGCGTCTCAGCCTCGCGCTGGAGGCGGCCTTTCTCGACGATCCCGGCCAGGAGGTCGGCGATCGCCCGGAGGTGGGCGACATCCGACTCGGAGAAGTCGCGATGCTCCTCGGTCTGGACGTTCAGGACGCCGACCGTCCGGTCGTCCCAGGCGAGCGGGACTGAGAGCATCGAGGCGATGAACCGCCGCTGGTCGATTCCGCGCACCCACAGGAAGCGCTCGTCGAGGCTCACGTCGGGGATGACGATCGGGTCGCGGGTCTCAGCGACCCGGCCGGTCACGCCCTCACCAAACGGCACTCGGGCGCGACCGATCTGGAACCGATCGAGGCCGTTCGTCGCGGCCAGCGTCAGGTTCAGCCCGTCGCGGTCGAGGAGGTAGAGCGAGGAGACGCTCGCTCGAAGAGCATCGCGCGTCTCGTCAACCACCGTCTCGAGCAGCTCGTCCCATGTCCGCGCCGTCGTCGCGAGGCGGGCGACACGATGGAGGAACCGGAGCTGGTCGACCTGCTCGGTGCCCTGGATCGGCGGGATCTCGGTCTGCGTCACCCGCTCACGATAGCCGAGGCCCGGGCCGCGTCCAACTGGCCACCCGTCGCGAGATTGCGGCGGCCGAGCGCTTCGACCAGGCGCTCGTAGTCGACCGGCTCGTTGTAGCGCTGGGCCGAGACGCGAATGAACACGGCGGAAGGCGGGTCGCTCACGGTCGGACGCGCGCCGCGGACGGGCCAGCCGGTGATCGGAACCTCGATCCGATCTCCTCGGAGAGCGCATCGTTGAGCGCCGCCGCCTCGGTGTCGCTGGTCAGGGTCGGCAGCCGGACGGCCGCCATCGAGCCGATCAGCTCGTCGGGGGCGATCGGCTCGACCCCCAGGGCTGCCTGGAGATTCTCGCGGGCCTCGATGGCCATCGCGCGGTTGGCGGCCATCAGCCCAGGCCAGCCGCCGGGATCGAGCGAGCCCATGACCCGGATCGCCTCCGGCAGGGTCAGGAACGGCGTCGGATCGGGCGTGCCCTGCCAGTCGAAGAAGTGCCTGCTCCTGGTTACGGCGTGGCGGCCGGGCCGCTCGCGGTCGGGACCTTCAGGATGTGCTTGGCGAGCGTCGTCCCGCCGTCGATGCGGCTCTGGACGAAGACCTGGTCGCCGACCTTGAGGTCGCCCAACGAGCCAACCGTTCGACCCGTTCTCACCACGGTCGACGCGTCGGTGCTGACCGTGACGTTCGTGCCGCCAGCCTCGGCGACCGTGATCGACCCGCCACCGATGGCCTGGACCGTCCCATGGTCGAGCTGGAGCTGGATGAGCTTGCCGTCCTTGTCCTCAACGGTCGCCGTGACGTGGACGACGCGGCCGCCGAGCCCGAGCTTCAGGCCACGGCCCTTGAGGA
>DAINSJ010000140.1:0-4793 GCA_036741375.1 Candidatus Limnocylindrales bacterium | reverse complement strand
GGCGCCGCTCCGGCAGCGACGGGCGCCGCTCAGGCAGCGGCGCCGCCCACGGCGACGACGAAGCCGAGGGCCGCGAGGACGAGGACCCCGAGGGCGATCAGGGGCGCGCGATTCGCCCGAAGCTCCGCCGGGATCGCACGGGCGATCTCGCGAGCGGACCCGCTCGACCAGCCGGCCGCCCGACCGCCGCTCCATCGCGGTCGCGAGGACGCCGCTCCCGCCACGGCCGGTCCGGGCCGGCCGAGCCCGACGACGATGATCCGGCCGAGGTAGACGATTGGGGTCAGAGCCGCGAGCACGACGAGGGTCCCGAGCGGGCCCGTCAGCACACCCTCGACGAGGGCCACCCGCGCCGAGAAGATCGCCATGCCCGGCACGCCCACCGCTCCGAGCGCGATGAGGCCCAGGCCGACGGCCAGCGGCGGCGACCCCGAGACCCAGCCGCGCAGGTCGACGAGGCGGTGGACGCCGAACGTCGACCGGGCGGCCGCGACCCAGGCGGCCAGTGCGGTCTTGAGCATCGCCGAGGCGATCAGCCAGTTCCGAGCGGCGTCGGCAGCCTCGGTGTGGAGCGATGCGAAGGCCAGGACGGCCAGGCCCATGTCCTGGAGGATCGAATAGCCGAGGACGTGCTCGACGTCGTCGTGGAGCGTCGCGGCGAGGCCGCCGAGCAGGATGCTCGCGACGCCGACGAGCGTGATCGCGACCCGCTCCAGGTCGCCCTGCGTCCCGGGCCCTACGGCCACCTGGCCCCAGCCGAGCGCGACCAGGAGGAACGCCGCGGAACCCCAGACCAGCGCCGCCGGAACCGCCAGCGGCGACACGCCCTCGATGAACCGGGCGGCCCAGACGTGGGCCGGAATCAGCCCCGTCCGGATCGCGACCGCCGCAACGATCCCGAGCAGCGCGAGCCCCGCCGCAGCCCGCGCCGCGGGATCCCCGACGGGCGGCCCGTTGCGGAGCGGCCCTGCGGGCGATGCCGCCCAGGCGACGACGACGATGGCCAGCAGGGACGAGCCGATGACCGCCCACGATCCGCGGAACGCCGTTCGCAGACGCCACGGGTCCTCGCGTCCGTGGACCCAGCCCGCGAGGCTCGGGACGACGATGGCACCGACGCCACCCGCGGCGAGCGCCGCGAAGGACGTCGTGGCATCGTCGATCGCGAGGGCCAGGACGCCGACGGCGAGCGCCAGCAGGGCGGGCCCCGTGACCACGCGACGTCGGCCGATCTCCACCTCCAGCAGCCCCAGCGCGAGCGTCCCGAGCGACCAGCCCAGCGCGACCACCCGGACGAGGTTCGAACCGACGAGGGCCTGCCCTCCCAGCGCCACCGCGTCGTCGCTCGTGACCCCGAGCGCGAGCAGCGCCGTGAGGAGAGCCGTGCCCAGGCCAATGCTCGTCGCGAGGGTCCGTTGGACGGGCATCAGGAGCACGCTGCCGAGCCCGCCGAGCAATGGCACGAGGATCAGAGCGAGCAGGTTCACCGTGGCGGCTGGTCAGCCGGCCTCGTCGAGGGACCCAGCCGGGGGCTCCCCGGCGCGGGCGAGCGCGGCGCCGGCCACCGCGGCGGCGACGAGCAGGCCGGCGATGGCGATCTGCTCGAAGTCACCCGGCGGGCCGGCGAGCCCGGCCCGCAGGAGGATCGCCGCTTGCGCGACGATCACGAGGCCGATCGCCCGGCGGGCGCCGGATCGGCCGAGCGCCGCCGGCGGGACACCGACGGCGAAGAGCGCCATCGCGGTTCCGGTGCCGAGAAGCCCCGCGGCCACCGTCGCGGCATCGAGGGGCGCCGCGCCGATGCCGCCGGTCGGCGTCGCGGCCAACCCGAGGGCAATCCCGATGCCGCCGAGCGCGGCCGCGCACGCGATGAGGCTCCCGGCGGGCCAGCCGAAGCGTGAGCCGGGATCGACGTCGGACGGTCCGTCCGGCAGCTGCGCCCGGAGGATCGCGACGACCAGGAGGCCGCCCACGATCCGGACGCCGAGCGTCGCCGGCGATGGCAGGGGATCGACAACCAGCGCGCTGCCCACGAGGACGATCGCGAGTCCGTTCAACGCGGCCCGCAGGTCGCGCGACGAAAGGGCGACCACCCCGCCTGCGCCAACCGCCACGGCGACGGCCGCGAGGGCGAGGTTCATGGGCTGGGGCTGGGGCTGAGCTCCGGATGCGCCGGCGTCGGCAGGATGCCAAACGTGTCGAAGGGCCAGTAGCGGAGCCAGGCTCGCCCGATGACCTTCGAGATCTCGATCGGGCCGAACTCCCGCGAATCCGCCGAATCGCGGCGATGGTCGCCGAAGACGAGGAGGTCGCCGTCTGGGACGAGCCACTCGGCGGACCCGCCCGGTGACGGGTCGGTCGTCTGCGGGACGCCGTTGTCCTTGAAGATGTAGGGCTCGTCGAGCTGCGTGTCGTTCACGAAGACCTTGCCGTCCCGCAGCTGCACGCGGTCGCCGGGCAGGCCGATGATCCGCTTGATGAACGGCACGCCGTTGCCCGCCGACCAGCTCGCCGGCGGGTCGAAGACGACGATATCGCCGCGCGCATACGGCGACCAGCGCGGCGTCAGCTTGTCGACGAGCACGTACTGGTCGGGCAGCAGCGTCGTCTCCATCGAGCTCTGCTGGACCTTGTATGGCTGGGCGACGAAGGTCTGGATGCCGAGGAAGATGACGAGGGTCAGGACGAGAGTCTCGACCACCTCGAACAGGCAACCGAGCGCGGGTCGTTGGGTCACAAGAGCGGGAGTGTATCGGGCCCGACCGGTCGGGGCCGATTTGACCCCGTCGAAGGCCGATTGCTACACTCCGCCCGGCCCGGCAGGGCTTCGGTTCGGCTCGTGCTCACCCCTGTTTCGAGCGCCGACAGGACCCCGCCCACACCTCCCGACGATCACCGGCGTCGCGGCCTGCGCCGCGAGCCCCGAACCGCGCAGACCTTGGAGGACCCCGAGACCCGATGGACGCCAGTCAGCTGCAGCTGATCATCCTGCCGGCCGGCATCATCGCCGTGCTCTTCGCGATCTACCTCGCCCGGGATGTCCTCGCCAGGGACACCGGGACAATGGCGATGCAGGATGTCGCGGGGACGATCTTCGAAGGCGCGGTCGCGTTCATCCGCCGCCAGTACACGACGATCGGGATCCTTGCCGTCGTTGGCGCGGTCGTGATCGGCGCGATCATCACGATCTTCGAAACCAAGCAGGTTGCCGACACCGGCACGTTCGGCATCGACCTCGGCTGGCGGACCGGCCTGGCGTTCCTCGTCGGCGCCGCGTGCTCGATGGCCTCCGGGATCATCGGCATGTTCATCAGCGTCAAGTCGAACGTTCGCACGGCCGCGGCGGCGCGGCGCAGCCTCGTCGAGGCGGTCCAGGTCGCGATGCGCGGCGGAGCCGTATCGGGGTTCCTCGTCGTCGCGCTGTCGCTGCTCGGCGTCTACGGGATCTTCAGCCTCTTCGGCGGCCTGGCCGGTGGCCAGGCGACGCACGATGCCCCCTTCCTGATCGTCGGCTTCGGCTTCGGTGCCTCGTTCGTGGCCCTGTTCGCCCAGCTCGGCGGCGGCATCTACACCAAGGCGGCCGATGTCGGTTCGGACCTCGTCGGCAAGGTCGAAGCCGGGATCCCCGAGGACGACCCGCGAAATGCGGGTGTCATCGCCGATCTCGTCGGCGACAACGTCGGCGACTGCGCCGGTCGTGGCGCCGACCTCTTCGAGTCGACCGCCGCAGAGAACATCGGCGCGATGATCCTCGGCGTCGGCGTCTACGCGATCGCGCTTGCGGCGGGCTGGCCGCATCCCGAGGCGTGGATCTTCTTCCCGCTCGTCGTTCGCGCCTTCGGCCTCCTGTCCACGATCGTCGCGATCTTCTTCGTCCGCGGGCGAGAAGACGAGGACCCGATGAACATGCTGAACCGCGGCTACTGGGTGACGACGATCCTGTCCGCGGCCGCGCTGCTGCTCGTCACGAACGTCATGCTCCAGACCAACGGCAACTCGCCGTCGGGGCTGCCGGTGTGGGTGTACTTCTTCGGCGCCGGCGTCGTCGGGCTCGCGACCAGCGTGGCGTTCGTCTACATCACCCAGTTCTACACCGCCGGCTCATACCGACCGGTCCGCGAGATCGCCGAGGCGTCGCTGACGGGCCCCGCAACGAACATCATCTCCGGCGTCGCCGTCGGCTTCGAGACAACGTTCGTGACCGCGATCACGATCGGCATCGCCCTCTTTGCCAGCCACGCTCTCGGTTCCGCGGCCCACATCGTCAATGCCGACGGCAAGGACGTCGGTGGCATCTTCGGGACGGCCGTCGCGACGATGGGCATGCTCATGACCACCGCATACATCCTCGCGATGGACACGTTCGGCCCGATCACGGACAACGCCGGCGGGATCGCCGAGTTCAGCCGCGCCGAGGCCGGCGCCCGCGAGATCACTGACCGGCTCGATGCCGTCGGCAACACGACGAAGGCCCTGACGAAGGGCTACGCGATCGCCTCCGCGTCCCTCGCCGCGTTCCTGCTGTTCAGCGCCTATATCGACAAGGTCAACCTGATCCAGACGAACCGCGGTGGGGCGCTGCTGACCTCGGTCAACCTCGCCAACGTGAACGTCTTCATCGCCGCGCTGATGGGCGCGATGCTCGTCTACTTTTTCTCATCGCTCGCCATCCGGGCGGTCGGCACGACGGCCCAGGCGATCATCGTCGAGGTTCGCCGCCAGTTCCGGGAGATGCCCGGGATCATGGATTACACGCAGCGACCGGACTACGCCCGCGTCGTCGACATCACGAC
>DAINSJ010000139.1:0-4797 GCA_036741375.1 Candidatus Limnocylindrales bacterium | reverse complement strand
GCAACAGCGGCGGCCCGCTCCTCGATGCCGGCGGCAACGTCATCGGCATCAACACGGCGGTCGCCCAGGGTTCGAGCGGCATCGGCTTCGCGATCCCGATCGACATCGCCCGCCCGATCATGACCCAGGCCCTGGCCGGCCAGGCCCTGACGCGGCCCTATATCGGGATCCGCTACGAGCCGATCGACCTCCAGCTCAAGACCACGAAGAACCTGCCCGTCGACAAGGGCGCGCTCATCGGACCGGGGACCGACGCGAACGGCGTGTCCCTCCCGGCGATCACCGCGGGCAGTCCCGCCGACAAGGCCGGCCTGAAGGATGGCGACATCGTCGTTGCGATCCAGGACCAGACGATCGACCAGGAGCATCCGCTCGACATGGTCCTGTCCGGGTTCGCACCCGGCCAGACGATCGACGTCCACGTCCTTCGCAACGGCCAGCCGCTGGTGGTCAAGGTCACGCTCGGGACGCGCCCGGCGACCCTCTAGAACCGCAGCTCCACGGACAGTGGCCGCTCAGGTCGAGCGGCGTCGCCTGACCTCGACCCCGGCATAGGCCAGCGGCCCGCCGAGCCTGACCTGCGGCTTGCGAACGCGGACGACCACCTCTCGCACGAGCTCGTGCTCGGCGAGGATCTCGTGGCAGATCGCCTCGGCGAGCGCCTCGATGAGGTTGAACGTCGTCGATTCCACGATCTGGCGGGTCGTCTGGTAGACGTGGCCGTAGTCCACGGTCCGCTCGAGGTCGTCCTCGAGGCCGGCCGGCTGGAGATCGACGACGAGCTCGACGTCGACCTCGAAGCGCTGGGCGTCGACCTTTTCGTGGGCGGCAACACCGTGCCGCGCCTGGAACACCATCTCGGCGAGGACGATCCGGTCGGTCATCGGAGCACCGCGTCCGTCATGCGCGCGGCGCGCACGTTGGGCTGGACGTCGTGCACTCGGACGATGTCGGCGCCGCCCGCGATCCCGAGCACCGTCGTGGCGATCGTCGCCTCCAGACGCTCGTTCGCCGGGAGATCGAGGACCTTCCCGAGCGTCGACTTCCGGGATGCTCCCAGGAGGATCGGGCGCCCGAGACGCCGCAGGCTGCCGAGCTCGCGGAGCAGCACGAGGTTGTGCTCTGCCGTCTTGCCGAAGCCGAATCCCGGATCGACGAGGATGTCGGTCCAGGCGACGCCGACCCTGAGCGCCCGCTCGATGGCCCGCTCCAGGTCATCGGCGACCTCGGCCATCAGGTCCCGGTAGCGGGGTTCCGCCCGGTTGTGCATCAGGACGATCGGCACCCGGCGCTCGGCGGCGAGCCGGACGAGCGCGTCGTCCTCGCCGACGCCCCAGACGTCGTTGACGAGATCGGCCCCGGCATCGATCGCGGCCGCCGCCACGGCGGGCTTGGTGGTGTCGATCGAGATCGGCATCGACGGCAGCGCCCCGCGGATGGCGGCGACGATGGGCACGACACGCCGGATCTCATCGGCCGCGTGAACGGCAGCGTGGCCCGGGCGCGTCGATTCGCCGCCGACGTCGAGCAGGTCGGCGCCCTCCTCGGCCATCGTCCGCGCGAGCGCGACCGCGTTCGACGCCGGGGCGCCGCGCGAGCCGGACAGGCCGGGCGCACCGGGATCGAGGAGCCCGTCGCCCGAGAACGAATCCGGGGTCACGTTGACGATGCCCATCACGAACGTCCGGGTGCCCCACGCGAACGTCGCGCGCCCGATCCGCGTCGAGGTGGCGCTCTGGGCCTCGGTCTGGTTCATGTGGCTCGAATCTCCGGATCGTGGAGCAGCGGATCGTCGTGCCAGCGTCGTCGGGCCTCGCCGACGAGGTAGAGCGACCCGGCGACGATGATCGGCCCGGAACCCACCTCGAGGGAGCGAAGCATCGCCGCGTCGAGGTCGGCGATCGCCTCGACGCCGAGCTCCGGGGCGAGCACCCGCCAACGCTCGGCCAGCGCGGTCGCCGGCAGAGCGCGAGACAGGTGAATCTGCGTCGCGATGATACGCGCGCCGCGGAGCGAGTCCGCGGTGCGGAGGGCCCGGATGATCCCGTCGACGTCCTTGTCGGCCATCGACGCGACGACGAGCGTCGGTGGCGGTGGGTCGGGGCGGTCGCCCCCCGTGAGGAGGGGCCGGAGGTCGTCGAGCGTCTCGGCGAGGGCCGCTGCGCCGGCCGGGTTGTGGGCGCCGTCGAGGAGCACGTCGCGTCCGCCGACGTCGATGAGCTCGAGGCGGCCCGGCCATCGGGCTGCCGCGTAGCCGCGCCGCCGGGCCTCGGCGGGGACCGTCGCGATCCCGGCATGGTCGAGCGCATCGAGGAGCGCGTCGGCCACCGCGACGTTCGCCGCCTGGTGGCGGCCACGAAGGCCCACGCGCGTTCGGCCCAGCGACGGCAGCTCGACCTCGATCCCGTCGCGGTCCCAGCCCACGAGCCGGGCCGGCGACGTCTCGGTCAGCGGCACCGACAGCCGCCGGGCCCGCCGCCGGACCACGGCGAGACCTTCCCCGGTCGCTCCGGTCACGGCAAGGTCGCCGCGCATGATGATCGCGGCCTTCTCCCGGGCGATCGCCGGGATCGTGGTCCCGAGGCGATCCATGTGGTCGAGCGAGACGTTCGTGACGACCGCGACGCCGCCGTCCCAGGCATGGGTCGCGTCGAGACGCCCGCCGAGCCCCACCTCGACGAGCGCGACGTCGAGCTCGGCCGACGCGAACCAGCGGAAGATCACCGCGGTCAGGAGCTCGAACTCCGTCGGCGGTCCGAGGCGGCGGGCCACTCGCTCGGCCGCCGGGAGGATCTCGCCCACGAGGCGGGCGAACGTATCGGGGTCGATCGGCCGGCCGTCGACCTGGAGTCGCTCCCGGTAGGAGATCAGGTGCGGCTTGGGCGTCTCGCCCGTGCGAACCCCGGCAGCCCGGAGCGCGCTCCCGGCCAGCGCAAGCACGCTGCCCTTGCCGTTCGTGCCGGCAACGAGAGCACCGCGAAACGTGCGCTCGGGGTTGCCGAGCTCACGGAGGAGGGCTCGCGTCCGGCCGAGCCCGAGGCGGATACCGAAGCGCCCGCGCGCGGCAAGCGCCCGCACGGCCTGCTGATAGTCCCAGCCGACGTCGCCCTCCGTCACGTTCGGGCCCCTGTCCGGCGTCAACGCTCCGACAGGTCTTCCTCGTAGAAGACGCACTGGTTGAACCGGGGCGAGAGACAGACGTCATTCACGTAGCTCTGCTCGAGGTGGACGCCACCCCGAAGCTGGCAGCGCGACACGGCACTGTCCTGGCGCACGAGACCCTTGAGGAGATGCGGAGCGTGGATCGGGATGGCGCCGCGGGCGCCGGTCACGTAGAAGTGGGGGCATACGTTCCGCCGGAGGTTCGGCAGCCCGAACGCGCGGATTCGCGCCGGATCCGGACCGGTCGTGGCGCCGTGTTGCCCGTACCCCGAAGCCGGTCGGACGCCGAACCCGACACCGGGTCCGGCCTGTGGATCGCGGATGCCGGTCGGCACGAACCGGTCCGCCTGTGCCGGAGCCCCGGGCGCGGGGACGGTCGAGACACGCGCGATCGGGCCGAGGCCGAACGCCGGCCGACCGGCTACGCGGGGCCCGCGCCCCGGCTTCGGATCGCCACCTTGCACGCTCTTCCTCACCCTCCCAGGCGCCGCACAACGACGCTGGCGGGCAGGGTACACCGTCGCGTTCCGCCGACGACGGACGTGCCATGCGACCATACCGCTCGATGACCACGCGCCGCGGCCGAGCCACGCACGTCCGGCCTCGCCCGCCGAGCAGCGGTCGGTCGCCCCAGCCCGTCCGGACCGGGAAGCCCGATCCGTATCGCGTCCGGCAGCATCGCGGCATCGATGCCCGGCGGAATCGGCTGCCGCTGGCGACGCGTGTCCTGCTCGCGCTCTCGATCCTCACCCTCGGCGGCGCGGTCTACCTCACTGCGACCGGCGGCATCGGACCGGTCATCTCGGCGCTCGGGGCGAGCGTCTCGAACGCGGTCAGCCGGCTCTCGGCGACACCGGTGCCCAGCGAGTCGGTCATCGTCGCGACGAACTCCCCGATCATCAGCCAGCCCGTCTCACCCTATAGCCGCGACAAGACCGTCAATCTCCAGATCACGGTCCCCCAGGACGTAGCCGGCACCCCGAACGCGAAGGTCCGGCTGTACCTCGCCCTGAAGGGGTTGAAGGCCGCGCCGATCCAGGACGTGCCGATCACCTCGGCCGTCACGCTCATCGTTCCAGTCGACCTCACGAAGGGCCGCAACGACCTGAGCGCGACGATCATTCGGGGCGGCGTCGAATCGGCGCCCTCGGCGGTCGTCACGATCACGCTCGATCAGGTACCACCGAAGGTCGTCGTGAAGTCGCCCAAGGCCGGCGCGTCGCTGACCGATCCCAACGTCACGATCAAAGGGACGACGGAGGCCGGGACGGCGCTGATCGCCCGCAACGCCGCCAATGGCACCTCGGCCAGCACGACGGCGGGCAAGGACGGCGCCTTCCAGGTCATCCTGCCGCTCGCACCCGGCCCGAATGCGATCCATTTCGATGCCACCGACCTCGCGGGCAACAAGGGCGCCGCCGACGTCTCGTATCTCGTCGGGACGGGCCAGATGGGCGCCAACCTCAGCTCGTCCGCCTATCGGATCTCGGTCTCGAAGCACGCCAGCACGTTGCGGCTCACGGTCTTCGTCACCGATCCGACGGGTGCGCCGCTGGGCGGCGCGGACGCGTTCTTCACCCTCCAGATCCCGGGTCTCGCGCCGATCTCGGGGCAGGTCGTGACGGGCACGGACGG
>DAINSJ010000138.1:1982-4842 GCA_036741375.1 Candidatus Limnocylindrales bacterium | reverse complement strand
CTCGCGGAGCTGCGGCCGGTAAAGTGCCGGGATCGCCGCGAGGATCGACAGGCCCGAGAGCCACATCACCGGCAGCGCCAACGTGGCCGCCGCGGGAACCGTCCATCGCCGGTTCGTACGAGCGCCCCACACGACGAGGACGACCGCCACCGGCAAGCGAAGCAGCAGCGGGATCGCCAGGTTCGGCTGCGCGGCCGAGCCCTCGGCCACGGGCAGGATCGCGCCGGAGAGCCACTCGCTCCACAGGCGGAGGTCGAAGACCAGCGACACCGCGACGAGGGCGCCGGTCACCGCCAGCGCGATCCCGAGCCGTCGCCACTCTCGTCGGATGGCGAACCAGAGGAGGCCGACGCCCGGCGTCACCTTCGTGAGCAGCACGAACGCCCACGTCGCCGGATAGCGGAATCCGAGCGCGATCGCGGCGGCCAGCAGGATGTGGATGTTGCCGTGGTAGAGCTCGATCGCCACCGGCGGAAAGGCGAGCAGGAGCAACGTCTGGCGCCAGCCGAGCCACGTGAGGGTCGCGACGAGGATCGCGAGCCATAGCCACAGGAAGTCCACCCAGGGCACGAGGGAGGCAGGCGCGAACAGGCGCGCCGCGACCGGCGTGTACGGGAACGCCCCGAAGGCGCCGGCCGCGAGCTGGTATGGGTGCTCGATGTTCAGGTGCCAGTATGCGTAGGCGTCGAACCCGAAGGTCCCAGCCGCGGGAGCGACGACGATGAACAGGTACGCCGCGAACAACAGCCCGCCGACCGCGAGGCCGTCGCGAACCGCGCGTGTTCGAGGGCTCACGGGCGCATCCGCATCCAATCCGGCCGCGTCGCGTACTGGCTCGTCGCGTCGACTCGGTGCGGCATGGGCGCCACGACGGAAACGAGTGTGCTGAGCCCGTGGAACCAGACGACCGGATAGGCCAGAAGGACCGCGACAGGCGCCAGGCGAACCCAGCGAACGGCGAGGATCGACACGACGCCGGCAACGACGAGCCTGGCGATCAGTGGGATCCCGGCGGCGAGGTTATACCAGCCGGATGGGAACTCGGCCCGGCCGAGGTACGCGGCGTAGTCGCTCCACAGCTTCGGATCGATGAGCACCGAGAGGGCGATAACGATGAGCGTCGGCACGATGCCGATCAACAGCCCTCGGCGATCACGGAGCCAGGCCAGCGGGACCAGTGCCGCGCTCGCGAACTTCAGCATGGCGGTCGGCGAAATCGGCGCCGCGAGGCCTCGCATCGCGAGCGTGCACACGGCGGCCATGATCAGGTGCACGTTTGCCGCATCGATCTCCGCGATGACCGGCGGAAAGACCAGCAGCACGATGCCGCTCAGCGCCCAGCTTCGGACCGCTATTCGGAGGCCCAGGAGCTCGAGAATTCGCCAGCCCCACACGAAGACCGGGATCGGCAGCCCCGAGACCGGCACGAGCATCTGCGCCAGAGGCGGTGGATACGTGTACGCGGTGAACGTGCCGACGCCGGCCTCGTACAGCGGCAGTCCGCCGGCGAGGTGCTGCGCGGCAGTCAGGTAGGCGATCGCGTCGATGCCGCCACCGCCGCCGGCACCCTGGATCCCGTGATCCAGCAGCGCCTTGCCGAGGACGACAAAGCCGATGGCCGCGAGCCCCTTGAGGAGCAGCTGCCTGCCTCGTGGGCTGATGGCTCCGAGTTGCGGGATCAGCGCGCCCTTCCCACGTCGCGTCGGATGGTAGAGGGGCGGGGACCCAAACGGACCGTGGACGCGGACTCGGCGCTCGGTGAAACTACCGCCCGTGAACGTGTCCCAGCGCGGCGTCGCGCCGGACGCCCGCGGGGGAGGCTCTCAGAGCCCCGGCGACGAGGGCCGCTTCGTGAACGGGTCCTCGATCGGAGCGCGCGGTTGTCGGATGGATTCCTCGAGCGTTCGGAGGACCGGGCTCGCAACGTACGAGCGACCCCGACGCTCACCGAGCCCCTGAATGAGCCCGCTCTCTGAGAGCGCCTTCAGGTCGCGTCCCGCCACCGAATCGCTCACCCCGGTGGCCTCGCGATAGGTCGCATTTCGAAGCCGGAAACCCATTGCGGCATTGAACACGGCCGCAGCCGAGCGCTCTGGAAGGCCTCTTCGGCTGACCTCCTGGCTCACGACATCCCATCGGCGCTCCGCCTCCTGCGCGCGTCTGACAAGGGTCTGCGCCTGGATATAGTGAGCCGTCAGGACGAACCGAACCCACGGACGCGCGTCCCGCTCGGGATGCCATGCACCCTGGCCGACATGAGCCAGCACCCGGTAGTACGCCTCTGTATTCGCGCCCAGGTACTCCTCGATGCTCCAGAAGGGCGGCGCCACGATGCCTTCCCGAGCGAGGACGAGCGTCTGAAGGCACCGAGCCATCCGGCCATTCCCATCCCGGAACGGGTGGACCATGGCCAGATTCAGATGAGCCATCGCGGCGCGGACCATCGCCGGAACGTCGCCGGGTGTCCTCAGTTCGGTCGTCAGCTCGCCCATCAGCGACTGGATCAGCGTCGCGTCAGGTCCCGTGTAGACGATCTCGCCGGTGCGGTCGTCATGTACGTAGACGGGCCCGGGACGCCAACGACCGGGACTTTTGTCCAGGTCGTACTTGAGCATCATGTAGTGGAGGCTCCGGATCAGCGCTCGCGTGTAGTCGAAGTGCGGGTCGTCGGCGAGCTGGACCACGTATGTCATCGCGTCGCGATAGGCGCTCACGGCGATCCAGGCGTCGGCAGCCGCGTCGGCCGGCTCCTCGCCCGCGACGGCAGCCACGGCATCATCGAGGCTGACGTTGTATCCCTCGATGCTGTTCGAGCCCCGGATGGCGCGCGCGAGCATGACCCGTCGCAGGAGGCCAACCC
>DAINSJ010000138.1:0-1882 GCA_036741375.1 Candidatus Limnocylindrales bacterium | reverse complement strand
TGCTCTGGAGGCGAGCTTCGCGATTAGCCGGTAGGCCCGCACCTGGGCCCTTGCCATCGGGCGCCGCCCGTGTGTGCCGCGATGAAGCGAGGCAGGATCGTCTCTTCGACCTGGGCACCGTAGCCGTTCGCGCTGCCGTCGTAGCCATGATCCGCGAAGGGCACGACGATGAGGCTGCAATCGACGCCGGCGGCGTGGAGCTGGTCCGTCAGGTCGGTCACGCGATCGAGGTGGACCAGGTGGTCGATGTTCCCGGTGAGGACGAGCGTGGGCGGCAATCCGGCCCGGATCAGCGAGAAGGGCGACGCGAGCTCGTAGCGCGACGCAAGATCGGCCGGCGTCCCGCCGATGTACGCCTCGGGGAATCGCAGCCCGGCCGCGCTGATCGTGTTGTCGTCCCAGATTCCGGCGAGGTCGGCCGTGGGCGCAATCGCGATGACGGCTGCGGGCGTCGGTGGCGTGCCGCCGCACGACGAGGTCCACTGCGTCGTTCCGGCGCCGTATGCCGCCATGAGCGCGAGGTTGCCGCCCGCGGAGTCCCCCATCAGCACGATGCGGGTGGCGTCGATTCCGAGCTCATCCGCGTGCCCGGTCGCCCAGGTCATCGCACAGATGACATCACGCGTCGCCTGGTCCCACCGCGGCGGGGGTGAGAGCCGGTACTCGACATCGAGGACCGGGAAACCCTGATCAGCGAGGGCTCGGAACAGCCTGGGCCGCAGCCCAAGGTTCCCCCCCGTGAAGGCGCCTCCGTGGACGTAGATGACCGCCGCGGTGCTGCCGCCCACAGGACCCCTCGGGGCGCCGCTCGGCGATTGCCAGATCTCGGCGTGCAGGTCCGTTCCGTCGACCGTTGCGAACGTCACGCTTCGATCCGCCATGTCGACGCGAGCAGCGTCGAGGCCGAGCGTGTGCGCGACCGAGATCGGCGCGTTCAGGCCGATCGAGAACGCCGCCACCTGCACCACCATCAACGCGGTGGCCGCCAGCGTCAGCAGTGCGATTGCGGCGAGACCGCGTTGAAACCGGTTCCCGCCGAGCCGGACGGCAACCAGGCTCAGGATCGTTGCACCGAGCACATCGATCGCCAGCCATGGCAGGCCGTCGGCGATCAGTCCGCCGAGCCGGCCAATGATCGGCGCGTTCGGCAGGAAGCCTGCAGCGACCATGACGAATCCCGGGAGCAGAAGGAACAGGCCGAGCGCGGTGGCGGCGGCCCGCGCGAGCAGCGGGGGAAGGGTCGACCGTCGGTCAGGCGTCACCCGTCACGCGGCCGTCATGCCGCCGTGGCCGAGGCCGCACCGTCCGGGACGGATCGGGTCGCTCGGCGGCGGGTGATCCGATGGGCCCAGGCGAGAATCGGGCGCTCGACGAGCATCCACGAGGCGGCCGATCCGATCAACGCAATCGGCAGCCCGATCGTGCCGAACGCGATGAACACGTCGCGATGCCAGAGATACAGGGCGTACGACATGCCGCCGAGGAACGCCAGGAACGCCGCGCCGGGGATGCGGTGCTGGAGCAGCCAGCCCATCAGGAGTGCGGCGCCGATCGTGGGTCCATAGCCGATGATCGCAGCGTGCTCGAGGGTGCCCCAGACGACGAGCACCACGCCGATCACGAGGACCGGCCACCTTGCCAGATACCCAAACACGTCCGGCCTCGTCCGCTCCACCACGGCCAGGAGCATGCCCGGCGCGAAGGCATAGAACATGAACGGATAGGTCCCGGTCAGCCACTCGGTGCTCGAGGAGACGCTGACCGCGAACACGATCGCAGCCGCGATCGAGGCCACCGAGAGACCCGCCAGGACAGGCACCTCGCGCCGGTCGGCGACGCGGGCGATGAACGGTAGTGACACGTAGAACAGGAGCTCGGCCGA
>DAINSJ010000137.1:0-4864 GCA_036741375.1 Candidatus Limnocylindrales bacterium | reverse complement strand
AGGCAGCGCTGGAAGTTGACGGCCCGCGTGTAGCTGCGCTTCTCGGCGCCGGTCAGCGCGTCCTTGAACGGGACCATCCCGGAATTGACGAAGAGGAGCGTGTTGTCGCCGGCCGGAACGAGGCTCCCGCTGGGCACGACGGTGTGGCCGCGCTCCACGAAGAACTCGAGAAAGCGGCTGCGAATCTCGGCAGCGGGCAGCGACCGAATGCGCGGATCACGCTCCGAGACGGGGGTCGACATCGGCCGCAATGGTAGCCGACGCCCCTCCCCGAACTACGGTCGCGGCAGTCTGGCGATCCTGCGGGCGTCGTTCCGGAGTGCCGCGGCCGTGCGGCTGCACGTCCCGCACGCGACGAGATGGCGATCGAGCATTCGCTGTTCGACGAGGTTGAGCTCGAAGTCGATCGATGTCGCAGCCAGCTCAAGCGGCGCTTCGTGCCTCGCGGCTGGGCTGGTCATCGGGTGCGCGGGCATCGTCGGCAGGTCCACGGCCGTTGAACGTCCGAATCGCCCGGTTGTTTCAGTCCGCGGAGCGGCGTCCGGGCTCGGCGCGGTCCTTACGGCGTTTCCAGCGGCTCCAGAGCGTCGAGCCGGCGATCGCCGCGCCGACGAGCGCGCCGAGGGTCAGGCCCTGCAGGAATGAGGGTCGATCCTCGTTTGCCGAGAAGCGCTCCGAGATCGCGTCACCGATCGAGCTGGGCGTTCGGCGCTTCGGGCTCACGAGAGCGTCCCCGGCGATGGCGTCCCCGGCTCGGCGCGGCGGTCTGGCACGAGGATCGCGAGAACCGCCACGAGCCCGATGGCCACCCAGGCGAGAATCGACGCGGAGATCACGTGGAAGTCTCCAATCCGAACGGGATCGACGTCGAGCCGGCCGCCGAGCGCGTCCCCGGCCCAAGCGCCGAGAAACGCGCCGACGAGCAGCCACGGGAGGCGGCTGCCGGCGCTGCCGCGGATGAAGACGTACGCCGACACGTGGAATAGCGCGACGATCCCGGCGAGGACGACGGCGGGCCCGATCACGCGGCCGCGATCCGCCCGCCACCGAGGCAGCGCTGGCCGTCGTACAGGACGGCGGCCTGGCCTGGAGCGGCTGCCCAGACCGGCGTGTCGGTCTCGACGACCCACCGACTGGCGGGCGCGCCGCCGGGGCCGGTCGGGCCACCGGTCGTCGCCTCCGGCCGCACTGTCGCCGGCACGAGCGCGCCTCGATGGCGTACGCGGACCTCCGCGCGGAACTCGGCTGCCGGGCCATCGGCCTCGATGAATCGGACGTCGTCGAGGGCGATCGTCGTCGTCTCGAGATCCTCGCGTCGGGCGAGGACGATCGTGTTCGAGCGCGGATCGACCCGGGACACGTAGCGCGGCTCGCCGAGCGAGACGCCGAGGCCCTGGCGCTGGCCGATCGTGTAGCCGGCGGCGCCGCTGTGCTCCCCGACCTGCTCGCCGTCGGTGTCGAGGATCGGCCCGGCCTCGGGGGCCCAGCCGCCGCGGGACCGCAGCGCGCCGCGGACGTCGCCGTCCGGGATGAAGCAGATCCCCTGGCTCTCGGGCTTGTCCGCGGTGGCGAGGCCGAGGTCCCGCGCGACCGTGCGGACCTCGGGCTTCGTGAGCTCGCCCAGCGGGAAGCGCGCGTCGGCGAGCTGCTCCTGCCGCAACCCATAGAGGAAATACGTCTGGTCCTTGTCGTCGTCTCGTGCCCGAAGGAGCTGCGCCTGGCCGTCGGGTCCGACCTCGCGCCTCGCGTAATGCCCCGTCGCGACGGCCTCGCAGTCGTAGAGATGTCGGGCTCGACCGAGCAGGGCTCCGAACTTCACGGTCGTGTTGCAGTCGGTGCACGGACTCGGCGTCCGCCCGTCGAGATAGGCCCCGAGGAACGGCTCGAGCACGCCATCGGCGAACTCGCGCTCGAGGTTCATGACGTAGAACGGGATCCCGAGCTGGCCGGCCACACGCCGCGCGTCGTCCGCCGCATCGAGCGAGCAACAGCTCTTCTTGAACTCCGACACGCTGTCCGCGACGTCGTGCAGGCGCATCCAGACGCCGACGACCTCGTGGCCCTGCTCGGTGAGGAGCGCGGCCGCGACCGACGAGTCGACCCCGCCGGACATCGCGACAAGGGTGCGGGTCACGCCGTGGCTCCGTGCTTCGCCGTGCGGCCCCGGCCGCTCATCGCGCGGCGCCGGCGACGGCCTGGCCCTGCCCGAGCGGGTCGGCGGCGATCGTCGCCGCCCCGGCGCGGGCGCCGGCAAGAACGCTCGGGACCAGATGGACGGCCTCGTCGATCTCGGCGTCGGTCGTCGTGCGGCCGAGGGAAAGGCGGAGCGACCCTCGCGCTTCGTCGTCGGGGTAGCCCATCGCGGTCAGGACATGCGACGGGTCGGTCGATCCGGTGGTGCAGGCCGAGCCAACTGACGCGGCCACTCCCGCGAGATCCAGCTTGATCACGACGGCCGCGCCGTCGGTGTCGCGGGCGACGATCGACAGGATCGAGGCCAGCCGCTCCTTGGGATGCCCCGAGAGCTCCACGCCGTCAATCGCAAGGACGGCGCTCCTGAGCCGGTCCCGGAGCTTCCGCACTCGCCTGACCGTCGCGTCCCGCTCCGACACCGACAGCTCGAATGCGACGCTCATGCCCACGGCAGCGGCGACGTCCTCGGTGCCGGCTCGGCGATATCGCTCCTGGGTCCCGCCCTGCTGCTGCGCGAGCAGGTGCGTGCCCTTTCGGATGTAGAGCGCGCCGGCGCCCTTGGGTCCCTCGATCTTGTGCCCCGCGATCGCGAGCAGATCGCAGCCGACAGCCTCGACGTCAATCGACAGATATGGCGCTCCCGCGATCGCATCGACGGCGAACAGACAGCCCTTCGGGCCCTTCGCCCGAACCAGCTCACCGATCTCGGCGATCGGCTGGATCGTGCCGACCTCGTTGTTCGCCTGCTGGATCGCGACGAGGATGACCCGGTCGGTGAGCGCCGCCTCGACGTGGTCGGGATCGACCCGGCCGTATCGATCGACCGGCAGCTCGACGATCTCGAACCCGAACTTCTCGAGCTGGCGCAGCGGGTGCAGCACGGCGTGATGCTCGACGCTGCTCGTGATGATCCGATGGCCGCGGCCCTTGCCGGCCCACGCCGCCCCCTTCAAGGCGAGGTTGAGGGCTTCCGTGCCACCGCTCGTGATGACGACCTCGCGCGACCCCGCGCCGATCTGGTTCGCGATTCGCTCGTGGGCCTCATCGAGCGCGGCGCGAGCCCGCCGGCCGAAGCTGTGCGGCGAGCTCGGGTTGCCAAACTCGCCGCCGAGGAACGGCAGCATCGCCTCCAGCGCCTCGCGCCGGAGGGGCGTCGTCGCGGCATGGTCGAGGTAGATCGCCATCGGCCGAATTGTAGGCGGGCCCGCCGCAGCCCCACCAGCGCCAGCTGGGAGCTCGCCGTTCGCAGTCCCTCGCTATGCCCGCGGCCGCTCGCTATGCCCGCGGTCACGCACGGCGCCGAAACGCTGTTTCGGTGGTGATGCGTGTTGCGGAATCACGGCGCCTGCTCCATCAAGTTCCGCAGGCGGCGCCTGTGATGCAGCGACACGCATCACAGAGAAAATATCTCCTTCGAAACGGAGCACGAAACGCCCCTGAGACAAGACCGCCGCTCACGGCTTCGGCGGCACGACCTCCGGTTCGAGCGCGAGCTCCGGGGAGTGCGGACCCAGTCGCGGCGCGCGGCGCCCCGCGCCCGGTGCTTCCACGCGACGAGAGATGAACCGATCTCGGATCTGCCATGGGGTGGTTTCGAGGCGAACGGCCAGGCGCGAGAGCCAGCTCGTCGCGACGACGGCGCCAGCCATTGCGACGAGCACGGCGGCAAGGCTGAGATCCCGGAACCCGACCAGTCCGATCCCCCAGCCGACGAGGATCCAGTGGGTGAAATACATCGGGATCACCCGGCCGCTCCAGCCGTACACGATGCCGAGGCGCCGATCGATCCAGGCCCGGCGCGTCACGACGTCACAAAGCGCCAGCCAGATGAGCACGATCCCGAGGATGCCGACCACGAACGCGAGCGGTTCGTGCCAGTACGTCGTGACGTCGAACGCGGGCTGCTCGATGACGACCAGGCCGGCCGCGGCAACCAGGAGGGTGATGCCAAGCAGGGCCCCGCGGCGGAAGATCGCGGTGCGGTCGGGCGCGGCAGCGACGAGCCTGCCGAAGACCGCTCCGATCAGCGGATACACGAGCCACGGCACGACCGCGTAGTAGACGTTCGGGGCGGAGCCGAGGATCGGGGTCAGCGGGCCATCGAGCAGCGGCGTCCCGAACGTGAGCGACCGCAGCCACGGCGCGGCGAGCACGAGCGCTCCGCCGAGGCCGAGCCAGATCCAGCCGGGGCGTGTGCGCACCCGCAGCGCGGCGATGGCGATCAACGAGAGGCCGGCCATGTGGTGGATGTCGATGGTCGTCGCCAGCCACCACGGCGTGAACGGTGCGATCTGGTCGGCGGTGACGACACCGCTCGCCAAGCCCAACGATGCCGGGATGACGCCGCGCAGGAAGTTCAGCAGGTAACCCAGGAACACGAGCCACAGGCCGCGGCTCGCCAGCGACCCGAAGCTCGACCGCGATGAGAACGCGAGCGAGGCGCCCATGAGGAACATGAACACCGGCGCGGCGGTCGGGCCGCCGAGCACAGAGATCACCTCGCCGATCGGCGTCGTCCAGGTCTCGGGCGATCCCCAGTGCCACAGGACGTGGACGAGGATCATGAAGAAGACCGCGAGCCCGCGGGCGAGGTCGAAGCCGCGAACGCGCTCGCGCCGGGCAAGTCCGGTCACCGAATCCGCCACGGCGCCGGGGGCCGCGAGCGGACCGG
>DAINSJ010000136.1:0-4884 GCA_036741375.1 Candidatus Limnocylindrales bacterium | reverse complement strand
AGAGGACCCCGGCCACGTCCTTCGCGTAGGTCACGAGCACCGGGATGCCGAGAGACCGCAGCTTGGTGATCGACGCCGGTGGGTTGAAATTATTGCCGCCGGCGATGACGAGGTCGGTCCCGAGACCGACGATCTTCTCGACATCGACCGAGGTGTAGGTCGCCACGTCCGGCAGCGGAATCGCTTCGGGCGGGTAGTCATCGAAGTTGGTCGTCCCGACGACCGTCGGTCCGGCGCCGATGGCGAACAGGATCTCGGTCGAGGCGGGCGTCAGCGACACGATCTTCTGGGGCTTCGAGGAGATCGTGACGGCCGTGCCTTCGTCGTCAGTGAGGGTGACGGGGAACGCGGCCGCTACGGCCGTCGGGGCGACGGTTGGCGGGATCGTCGGCATGAACGCGCTTGCCGACGGCGACGCGTTCCCCGCCGAGCAGGCCACGAGAATCAGCAGCGGCAGGAGGAGAGCGGCCAGGAACCGCGCGCGGGCGCGCGGCGAAGGAACAGCAGCCATTGGGGTCTCCGGCGTGGGTGTGTCGAGGGCGCGCGGTGGCGCCTCGGGGACGACGGGGAGGGGCTGCCTCAGCCGGTGGATCGCATGCGGTGCCTACCCTTTCTCTCGAAGGTCGAGCATCCACCGCGGGGTCGGCGACCGGACTTCCATCGCCCGTGAGCGATGGTCACCGTAGCGGGACTGTGCCGGATTCACACCGGCTTCGCGACTCCGCAGCGTGATCGTCGGTGACGATCGAACGGAATGTAGCACCACGCGCGGATAAGCGGCCGTCGAGCGAGAGGCCCGAGACTGGGCCTGCCACTTCCGCCAGGGGCGCCGCCACCATCTTCCGCCAGCAGCCCGCCGCGGAGGTCTCGATGTCCAAGCGCCGGTGGCCCGTGTTCGTGGGGCCGCCCCTCATCCTCATCGCGGCGATGCTCCTCGTCGCGCGTCCCGAGCCGGTGGCCGAGGCGGCCCGGCCGATCGCCATCAAGGCGATCTCGAACTGTGCGTCTGCCGATGCCATCGCGGGCGGCGTCGACGCCCGGCCAGGGTCCTGGTGGAAGTCCGTCGAGCGCCTCGACACCGCGGGCACGCTGCTCGGTCGCCGCCTCTCGATCGGAGCGGGCGCCGACACGGCCGGCGGCCTCGACTTCCCGGCTGAGAGCTCGATCAGCGGCCCGGTCGGCGGCCTGATCGTCGTGACCGCCGACGACGGCAGCCGCTCCACGGTCCGGGTCCTCTCAGGCGCCGCGGGTTGCGGCCTCGTGATCCACGAGACCGACGCGGTCGTCCGGACGGCGATCCTCGATCGCCATGACCATTCCGTCGTCGCTCACCTCGTCGACCGAGCCACGCGTGCCGACCTCGGCACATGGCGCCTCGCGATCGCCCCGGCAACGGCCGCGGAGGCCAGACTCGTCGCTCCCCCACTCGGCGCTCTTGCTCCGACTGTCGGCACGGTGTGGGGCACGGGCTTGCTGCTGGACGCCCAGGGCACCCACCTCGCGGTTCAGTCCTGCGCGGACCTCGGTTGCCTGACCCGCGTCTTCGACCTCCGCCATTCCGCCGCCGCGCCGCTCGTCATTCAAGGCGCGGCCGAGGGCCCGATGCTCGGCTTCGCCGGCGGCACGCTCGTGACCTGGGCAGCGTGCCCCGGCTATCCCTGCGCGATCCTCGCCTGGGATCCGGCTACGAGCCGCAGCCGCACCCTGCTGTCCGCCGCCAGCGCGGCGGCGATGACTGCCGATGGTCGCCGCCTGGTTGCCGTCCAGTCGGATGCGGCCGGTTCGCAAACCATTGAGCTCGACCCCTCGAGCGGCCGCCTGAGCCACCTCAGGGGACTTGCGGCCGGCCTGCGGCCGATCGCCAACGGGGCGAATGCCACCAGCGGCCTCGAGGTCGCGGCCAACGAGGTCGCGATCGGCACGCCCGGCGCGGCCGGCTCCGACGCACAAGCCTTGAACCCCGACGCCGCCGCCCTGGAGGTCCTCCCGTGAACCGCGCGCATCACGTCACGAGAATCGCGACGGTGGCCCTGTTGGCCGCGGTCGCCCTGTCGTTGCCGGTCGGCCCGGTGCTCGCCCATGGCCCAGACCCGATCATCGGAACGGCCACCTGGGCCAGGGACCAGGTCGTCCCCTATCAGTGGGCCGCGACCGGCGTGCCGCCGTCGTGGATGGCATCCGCGATCGTTGCGGGTGCGGGCGACGTCGGCGAGAGCCGCGCCTCCCGCGCCGCCGTCTTCACCCGATCAGCCAGCGCCCCGGCCTCCATCGCCTACGGCGGCTATGTCCCGTGCGACTCGTATGGCATCGCCTGCATGGACCGCTCGGGCATGTGGAACGGCACCTTCGGCGTCTGGTTTCGGCCGCACGGCTGGGCGTTCGACTGGGGCTACCTGCGCTGGTGCCAGGCCCTCTCGATTCCGACCAACGGCTGCTACGACGCCGAGAACGTTGCCCTCGACGAGCTCGGGCACGTCGAGATCCTCGGTCATCACGTGAACTACTCCGACGGAAGCGATTTCACCGATGCCGTCGTCCAGTACGCGGCCCGGCAGCGGCCGTACACCGGCTGGAACCAGCATGCGTTCGGGCGTTGCGACGTGGCCCGCCTGCAGCTCGAGTACGAGCGCCGCGACCCGTCCAATCCGGTCTCGACCTGCCTCTCGCTTGTTTCAACGAACTCCCTCGCGCCGAGCGCCGTCTCGGTCTGGATCGGTGAGACGATCCGCTTCAACGGCGTGCTCAAGATCACGACATCGTCGGTCGCCGGTGCGATGGCCGGAGACCCACTGAGCGATCGGACCGTCACCCTCCAGCGCCGGGCGGTCGGCGTGACGGCGTGGACCACGGTGGGGACCATGACGCCCAGCGCTTCGACCGAAGGCAGCTACAGCCTGACGTGGTCACCGACGACGACCTACGACTGGCGATCGATCTTCTCGGCACCGACCGGCGACGGGATCCTGTCGTCGACCTCTGCGGTGGTTCGCGTCACCGTGAGCGGCTGCACGGGATCCGGTTGCCCCCAATCGGCTCCGGGGCCAGCGAGCCGCTGAGCCCCCGCGGACTCGCGCCACTCGCGAGATGCAGACGACCCGCCTCGGCTCGAACCGGGCGGGTCGTCGATCGGTCTCGGGGAGTCCGGCGTCGCCGGGCTCCCTCGATCACGCGCTGGTTTGCACCGCGGCGGGGCTGAAGATCGAGACCTGGGCGTCCTCGGGCAGCATGACGCCGAAGATCTTCTGGAGCGTCAGGAGATGGACGCAGCCTCCCCAGCTTTCGAAGTAATGGCAGGTGCAGTGCCACTGGCCGGCGTCGAGACTGACGTGGTGCGTGTCGTTGTCGCCGCGGAACGTGAGCGCGAGACGGTCGATCGAAATCCGATCGAGCTCGCGCGCGTAGCGGTTCGCCTTCTCGACCTTGCCGATCAGGGAGCTGTGCATCGTGCCAGACCTCCGGCCCCAGCGGGGCGGTGAAGCGGCCACCGTCCGGTCCTGCACGATCCGACCGGGCGAGGCGGTCGCGAGCCCAAGCCTACACCGCCGGGAGACCCGGGTCACGAAACAGTTGCCGGGACCGCTAGGATGCCGCCATGAGCGTCGCCCGCGAGGTCCGGTTCGATGTCGAGCCCCTGCGCCGGAAGGTCGCCGGCGACGTCCTGACCCCGGCTGACCCGGGGTACGACGCGGCGACGCAGATCTGGAATCGGTCGATCCAGCGGCGGCCGGCGGTCATCGCCCGGGTCTCGAGCGCAGCGGACGCGCAGGCCGCCCTGGCATTCGGGCTGGAGCGCGGGCTGCCGATCTCGATCCGTGGCGGCGGGCACAACGTCGCTGGCTCGGCCCTGGTGGACCACGGGCTGGTCATCGATCACTCGGCCAGGCGCGGCGTTCGCGTCGACCCGACCACCCGGATCGTCGAGGTCGACCCGGGCGTGACCCTCGGCGAGCTCGACCAGGCGACCGCGCCGCACGGCCTCGCGGTGCCGACCGGGATCAACACGACGACCGGGGTCGCGGGTCTCACCCTCGGCGGCGGGATCGGCTGGCTCATGCGCGAGCACGGCCTGAGCTGCGACCACCTCGTCGGCGCGGACGTGCTCCTCGCGGACGGATCGATCGTCCGGGCGAGCGAGGACGAGAACGCCGATCTGCTCTGGGCACTTCGGGGCGGC
Organism: Candidatus Limnocylindrales bacterium; assembly: GCA_036741375.1. Classification (GTDB taxonomy): domain Bacteria; phylum Chloroflexota; class Limnocylindria; order Limnocylindrales; family CSP1-4; genus UBA5189. The sequence continues at coordinate 710 of DAINSJ010000136.1, read as the reverse complement.
GGCGGCAACGTCGGCATCGTCACGAAGTTCGTCTTCCGCGCGGTGCCCCAGGATCCCGAGGTGCTCGCGGGCCTCGCGCTCTTCTCGATGGACGAAGGCGAGTCCGTGATCCGCCGCTACCGCGACTGGGCCGCCGACCTCCCCAACTCGGTCTCGACCATCGTCGCGCTACGGACGGTCCTACCGATTCCCGCCTTCCCGTCGGAGCTGCATGGCCGGCGGGTCGTCGGGATCGTGGTCTGCGACGTCACCGGCCAGGGCGCCGAGGCCATCGCCGCGATCCCGTCCTTCGGCACACAGCTCCTCAGCTCGATCGCGCGGAAGCCGTTCGTGGCGCACCAGGCCTCGTTGGACCCGACAGTCCCGCCGGGCATCGACTACTACTGGAAGTCGCACTTCCTCGTCGGCCTCCCGGACGACGCCATCGACGTCATCGTCGACCGCCATCGGCGCACGCCGACGACGTGGTCCTACAGCCTCATCCCGCAGCTCGGCGGCGCCATCGCGCGGGTCCCCGAGGCCGCCACGGCCTACGCGAACCGGGCGGCGCCATTCGCGATCAACATCAACGGCGTTGGGACCGAGCCCGGCGAGCACGACCGGACCGTCCCGTGGGTTCGCGAGGTCTTCGATGCGCTCACCCCGTTCTCGACGGGCGGCGTCTACGTGAACTTCCTCGGCGACGAGGGCGAAGATCGGGTCCGCGCGGC
>DAINSJ010000135.1:0-4909 GCA_036741375.1 Candidatus Limnocylindrales bacterium | reverse complement strand
AACCCGAGACCTTCGCCGTGAATTTCGGCCAGTCCTTGACGCGTTCCTACCGGCGATCGTACCATCGGTCATACCATGCACGCCCTTGCCGAGACCGTCACGACGTACGGGTCCGATCCTGCCTCGGCCGCCCACGCGAAGCTGTCGATCAGCCTCCCAAGCGACCTGGCCGAGCAGGTCAGGGCGGCTGCGGCGGAGTCCGGCGTGAGCGTCAGTGGCGTGATCGCCGCGGCGTTGCGGCGGTCCATCGCAGGCGTCGATCAGGAGCGGCTGGACCGCGCACTCGAGCTCGACGCCGAGGACAACGCAGCCTGGGCAAACGACGCAATGGCGCTCACGGCTCGCGCCTGGGCGGATCTCACGTGGTAGGGATCGGCCAGCGACCCGCGGCTCTCGGACCTCAGCGCGGGGACATCCACTTCATCGCCTTTCCGAACGCCGGCGGCCACGTCCTGCGAGGGCCACATCCCGCCGTCGTCGTCCAGACCGATCGGATGCGGCGATCCTCGACGGTCGTCGTTGTCCCGATGACGAGCTCGGTTCGCTCTTCGGCCGAGGCCCCGCCGTATCTCGTGCCCGTCGCCGCCCTCGAGTCCAGCCTCGATCGCGACGGCTACGCGAAATGCGACCAACCGGCGACGCTGCCGGTGGTGGTGCTGGGTCCAAGAGCGGGCCGGCTCACCCCGTCGGCGATCGATCGCCTCGATGCCGCGCTCCGATTCGTTCTCGAGCTGTAGCCCGGTCAGGGACGGTCGCGCCGGCCGATCAGGAAGAACGTCTTCGTCGGGCCCTTGCCCTTGAGCTCGACCTCCCCGCGCGATTCGAGCTCGAACGCGTCGCCGAGCGCCGTCGCAACGGCCTCCGAGACCTGGATCCGGCCTGGCGGAGCGGTCGTCTCCAGGCGGCTCGCGACGTTGACCGCGTCGCCCCAGAGGTCGTAGACGAACTTCGTGGTGCCGATCACGCCGGCAGTGACTGGCCCCGAGTGAAGCCCGATCCGGATCTGCCAGGGCGGTCCGGCCGCCTCGACCGCCGATCGGATCGCGAGCGTGAGGTCGGCCGCGGCGCGAAGGTGATCCGAAGCCGTCCCGGGCAGCCCGGCGGCGGCCAGATACGCGTCGCCGATGGTCTTTATCTTCTCGACCCCGAGCTCGGTGCAGGCCGCGTCGAACGCGGAAAACAGGCCGTTCAGCGACGAGACGAGGTCCGCCGCCGGCAGGCGCGCGGCGATCTCGGTGAACCCGACGAAATCGCTGAAGACCACCGCTACGTCGTCGTAGCGATCGGCGATGAGCTGCTCGCCGGCGTTGAGCCGGTCGATGATCGGCTGCGGCAGGATGTTGAGCAGTAACCGCTGAGACCTCGCGCGCTCGGCCTCTAGGTCGCCCATAAGCCGGTCCAGGAGGCGGGCATTCGTGTCCCGGATCTGCTCGACGTTCTGCAGGACGGTCTCGAGCCGGCCGACCCGCTTCACCAGCCGCGCATGGTCCTTACGGAGATCGTTCGGCGAGAGTTCGGCGGCTGGCTCCCGACCGGCGGCGGGGCCCTCGGCGGAGGCAGGCCCCTCGCTCACGTGCCGAGGAGCAGCGTGACGAACGTCTCCTGGAAGAAGCGGCTCGTCGTGGTGCCCTCGATCGGCCCGATCTCGCCGTAGCAATAGATGCCGGCCAGCGGGATCGATGTCCCGAACTCGGACCGTGCCAGCTCCGCCTCCTGCCGTGTCCTCGAACCGAGCAGGTACTGGCGAATGGCGCACGAGAAAATGAGCGCAGCCTCTGGCTTCGCGCCGGCGGGAAAGGCCGCGGTTGCCTCGGCGAGGGCACCCTTCGTGCCGGCGAGGATCTCCTCGGTGTCGGCCGTCGTGAGCTGCACCGTGGCGCCGACCGGAACCTCACCTGTCAGCAGCACCGATCCGGTCGCCGGGTCCGATCCCTGGATCGCGCGCAGGTAGAACTCGGATGCGCCCACCTCGGTCACGGCGAGGGGGTTGCCGAACGCGGCGGGGCCGGTCGCGTCGAGGTATCGGGCGAGGAACTCGAGCGCCGGGCGCCCGTCGATCTCGCGGAGCGCCCCGGGGTCGGATCGCGTGACGGTGCCAACCGCGCCGAGGGTCCGCCAGCCGGTGCCGACCGCGGTCGAGAACGCAATCGGCCCCGAGAAGAGCAGCACCGCGATCCCGTGCTGGACGATCTCATGGCCCCGGAACTGATAGCCCGATGCGTTGGTTCCGACGTAGTCACGCTGCGCGGATGCTCCGCCGACCACGACCACGTCGGGCGGCAGCGCCTTCCCCATCCCCTCGAGTACGACCTGCGGGTCGCGAGCCAGGCCCTCGGTCAGGACGATGCAGACCTTCGGGTCCTTGGTCGTCGCCGCCATCGCCTGCGTCACCGCTGCCCGGCAGGCGGCCTCGACGTCGACCGCGAGCCCGCCACCGAGCCCGACGGTGACGTCCACGTCGTCCGAGGCGAAGAGCGAGAGGGTGATCGAATCTTCCTGGTAGCCGTTGACCGACGAGACCTCCGCCGCCGAGGTCCCGCCGATGATCTGGACGCCTGGGAACGCCTCGAGGACGGCATCGACGACCGATTGATCGAAGCTGTCCCACGCCGCGAAGAGGATCCCGGCCTGCGGCTCGAGGCCGTGCAGCCCCGCGCGGCACTGATCGATGACGACCGCGATCGCATCCATCAGGTCCACGTCGTCGCTGTGACCGACCGCCATCGTGAGCACAGGCGTACCTCCGTGGCCACTCTACAGCCGGGCCCAGATACCGACCAAAGGCCTCGGCGCGCTGGGTCGCGATTAGGGGTCGCGATTATTCGTGGGGGAATTCGATTCGGCGCGAGCACGCTCGGCGGCATGACAGCCCTGTCGGATTCGATCATCGGCTGAACGTGCTCAGGCTGTTCCGTATTCGCCCTCGAATAAACGGCCGCTCCGGTGCCGCGGCCGCGAGGCGATCAGAGCAACGGGAAGAAGCATCGCATGTGGGCGCGGTTCGCCTCGAGCGGCCGAAGCACAGCCCCCGCTCATAGACAGGATTGACTCATGCTGATGAGTCAATCAGACTCATGCCATGACCAAGCGCCTGCAGGTGCTGTTCGAGGACGATGAGCTCGCCGACATCCAGCGACTGGCGAAAAGCCGGCGCCAGACGACCGCGGCTTGGGTCCGCGATGCCCTCCGATCCGCGCGGCAAGAGGCGACCTATCCGGACCCGGAACCGAAGTTGCGCGCCGTTCGCGAAGCGATGACGCGCTCCTATCCCACCGGCGACGTGGAGCAGGTGATCGCGGAGATCGAACGCGGCTATCTCGACGAGCACGACGGGTGATCTTCGTCGACTCGAACATCCCGATGTACCTCGTCGGAGGCGAGCACCCGAACCGTGCCGCGGCGAAACATCTCGTTGAGCTCGCGATTGCCGGCCGGGAGCGGCTTGTCACGGACGTTGAGGTCCTCCAGGAGATCCTCCACCGGTACGTCGCCATCGGCCGTCGAGACGCGATCGACGCGGCCGCGTCCACGCTCCTGGCCATCGTTGACGACGTCTACCCGATCGAGCTCGAGGACGTTGAACGCGCGCGCGGGATCGTGCTGAGCAGCCGGCTGTCGGCCCGCGACGCCGTTCATCTCGCGGTGATGCAGCGGCGGGGTATCGCCGAGATCATGACGTTCGACCGCGCCTTCGACGGGATCCCCGGGGTCGGCAGGGTCGGCGCGCTGGCCGGATCGCTGGGCGACAAGGTCACCCGGAAGCCCGATGACGAGGCCTGGACCAAGCTGCGCGACGCAGCGTCAGAGGCGGCCTCGGAGACTGTCGACCCGGATCGACGGAATGGCTGATCGGCCCCCGCTCCGGGCTTGAAGAGCACCCGCATCCCGGATCCGCGGTGGCGCGCCGCCCTCTGACGCTCGCTGGCCATTCTCAGGGGAATTGGATTCGCCGTGAGCACGCTCGGCCGCACAGCAAATCTGGCGGATCCGATCGGTCGCCGAGCGTGCTCGGGTCGATGGCAATTCGCACCGGATGAACCGGCCGAAGGGTCAGGCATCGGACGCTCTACAGGATCGAGAACGTGCTCCTGCTCGGCCGGCTGACCAGCGGCGCGGGGGGCGACATCGTCACCGCCTCGGCGATCGAGGCCCTCCGTGCCGAGGACCCGGCGACGGCGGAGCGGATCGCGTTCCACTCGGTCTCGGAGCGCGACAAGCGCCACGGCCAGGCGGTCGCGGCCGCGAGCCTGCCGGCCTAGTCGACCATCGGGCGGACCTCGCCGATCCAGCGCTCGAGCGTCTCGGCGTCGAAGGGCGCGGCCATCTCGGCGAGGAACGTGTGGAAGCCCATGGCCTTACGCCCGGCGGCCTCGTAGGCCGGTGCCGGCCCGCCTCTTGTTCGCCCGCCAGCCCGACGATCGCCCCGACGACGAGGAGACCGACGATCGCGACCTGCCCGGCCCGCCCGAGCGTCCGGTTCGTCGGCACCTCCGTCCCTCTTGCCGGCGGCGACGACCGTGCTCTCACCCGTCCGGCGGTCACCGGCCCGACCCGCGCAGCCATACGGACGTGCCTGTCGGGCGGACCGCCGCGTCCACGGCAGTCAGCAGATGAACCGAGATCGTCTGCAGATCCACCTGGTCACGCAAGCGCTCCGCGAAGGCTGCCGTGGTCCGCTCCCCGTCGTAGCGGGCCCGGTCGAAGCGACGGTCCACGAGATGCTGGATCCGCCGTCGGAGGGGCTGGAATGCTGCGGCGGCAAGCAGCGTGGAGGCCGCGACGGCGAGGGTCTGGCCCTGTGTGATCCGAGACAGGGCCGACTGCAGGACGAGCACGCCGGTGAGGTAGATCGCAACGAGGAGGCCCGTGACGAGGCCCCAGCCGATCGTCCGGCTGATGATCCGATCGA
>DAINSJ010000134.1:0-4923 GCA_036741375.1 Candidatus Limnocylindrales bacterium | reverse complement strand
GCGAGCGCGTGGAGGAGCGCCTCGCGCGCCGGCTTGACCAGTCGCGAGCGCGTGCCCTTGCGGCCCTCGGCGTCGTCGAGGAGGCGCTTGTGCCGCGCGTGGGAGGTGACGCCACGCTTGACTCGTGCCATGGCTTCGGGATGCTCCTAGAGGTACGGCAGCAGGCGGCGAACCTGCTTTGCGTGGGTGCCGCCGATGACGGACTTGCCCGCGTGGCTCCGCGTGCGGCGAGAAGACTTGATCTCGAGGTGGTGGCCGGTCCACCCGATGACGCGCACGAACTTGCCGCTCCCGGTCGCGCCGATGCGCTTCTGGGCTGCCTTGTGGCTCTTCATCTTCGGCATGTTCGGCTCAACCTCCGGTCGGCGGCGCATCGGGCGCCACGGGTGCGGCTGCTGGTTTCGTGGCTGCTGGTTTCGTGGCTGCGGGTTTCGTGGCGACGGCTGCGGCTGCGACCGGCGCCGTTGCCGCGGCGGTCGGCGTGGGTGCGGCGGGAGCGGCTGCGGGGGCCGGCGCCGCGTCGGCGGCTGGTTCCGCGACGCCTCCGTCGCTCTTCGTATTCGTACTGGTCTCGAACTTCGGCTTGTGGGTCGAGGCGAGGGTGATGAACATCGACTTGCCCTCGAGGACGGGGGCTCGTTCGATGACACCGTGGTCCTTCACCTGGTCCGCGAACCGATCCAGCATCTTGCGTCCCAGCTCCGGATGGGTCAGCTCCCGGCCGCGGAAGCGGACGGTCACCTTGATCCGATCACCATCTGAGAGGAACTCGACCGCCCGGTGGACCTTCGTGTCGAAGTCCCCCGTGCCGATCTTCGGCGAAAGGCGGACCTCCTTGAACGTCACCGAGCGCTGCCGCCGCTTCGCTTCCTTTTCCTTCTTCGTCAGCTCGTACTTGTACTGCCCGAAGTCGAGGAAACGGGTGACCGGCGGAGCCGCCATCGGAGCGACCTCGACGAGGTCGAGGCCCCGCTCCTGCGCCATCTCGAGGGCTTGCGGCGTGGGCATGACGCCCAGCTGGTTTCCCTCCTCATCGATCACCCGAACCTGTGGGATCCGGATCATCTGGTTGACGCGCAGGTCTCGGCTGATGGTGGCTGCCCTCTCGAACGGTTTGGTGCTTTCGGCGTCCGAGAATCACGGCAATGCCGCAGCCTCCCGGTCGCCGCGGGACTATAGCACAGGCTCCCAGAGCCTCCCCTCAGGCACCCCGCGCGGACGCCTCCGTGGCGAGGCGGTCGGCGAGGGCATCCCAGTCGAGCGTCTCCTGGGCCGCGTCGCGGGCCGCACCCCGCTCGCGGACGGTCGCGCTGCTGGCTTCGATCTCGCGATCGCCGAGGACGAGCATGTACGGCACCTTCTGCTCCTGGGCGAGCCGGATCTTGTTCTGCATCCGGTTGTCCGAGGCGTCGACCTCGGCCCGGACACCGCGGCCGACGAGCAGCGCGGCGAGCTCCCCTGCCCCGTCGATGTGGCGGTCCGCGATCGGGATCACGACGGCCTGCACCGGCGCCAGCCACAGCGGCAGGGCGCCGGCGAAGTGCTCCACGAGGATCCCGATGAACCGCTCGAGGCTGCCGTAGATCGCCCGGTGGATTGCGATTGGTCGCTGCGGCCGGCCCTCCTCGTCGATGTAGGTCAGGTCGAAGCGTTCGGGCAGCATCGTGAGGTCTGCCTGGATCGTGGCCATCTGCCACTCGCGGCCAAGGGCGTCGTCGATGTAGATGTCGATCTTCGGCGCGTAGAACGTCCCGTCCCTGGGCTTGACGACGTAGTCGACCTTCGAGCGCTCGAGGGCGTCCTTGATGAGGGCCTCGGCCCGCTCCCAGAGCGCGGGATCGCCGATGGCCTTGTCGGGCTTCGTCGCGAAGGCGAAACGCGGCGTGAGGCCGACCCACGAGTAGGCCTCGCGGACCTCGCCGAGCATCGCCTCGATCTCGTCGGCGAGCTGGTCCGGCCGGACATAGACGTGGGCGTCGTCCTGGATGAACTGCCGGACCCGGGTCAAGCCCGAGAGGGTGCCGGAGCGCTCGTTCCGGTGGAGCCGGCCGTACTCGGCGTAGCGGATCGGCAGGTCGCGGTAGGACCTTACGCGGGAGCGATAGATGAACGTGCTCTCGGGGCAGTTCATCGGCTTCAGGCTGAAGGTCTGGTTCTCGACCTCGACCCGGAACATGTTGTCGTCGTAGTGGCCCCAGTGGCCCGACTGCTCCCAGAGCTTCTTGTGGACGAGGATCGGGGTGCTGACCTCCTGGTAGCCGCGGCGGCCCTGGAGCTCGCGCATCGCGCCCTCGAGCGTCCGCCAGATCAGCTGGCCCCGGGGGTGCCAGAACGCCGAGCCCGGCGCGACGTCATGGAAGCTGTAGAGGTCGAGCTGGACGCCGAGCTTGCGGTGGTCGCGCTTCTTCGCCTCGGCCCGGCGCCAGAGGAACGCGTCCAGCTCCTCCTGGCTCGGCCAGACCGTGCCGTAGATCCGCTGGAGCATCGGCCGCTTCTCGTCGCCGCGCCAATACGCGCCGGCGACCGAGAGGAGCTTGAACGGCCCGATCCGGCCCGTGGACCCCACGTGGGGACCCTTGCAGAGGTCGCTGAACGGGCCGTGCTCGTAGAAGGTCGTCACGGGTGGCTCCGTGCCGGCCGCGGCGGCCTTCGTGGCGAGGTCGTCGAGGATCTCGACCTTGAAGGTCTGGCCCTGGCCCTCCTCGACCACGCGGGCGTCGTCGAATGCCAGCTCCTTGCGGACGAACGGATGATCGGCCGAGACGCTGAGCCGCATTCGCTCCTCGATCGCCTCGAGGTCGGCCGGCGTGAGCGGCCGCACGAGCTGGAAGTCGTAGTAAAACCCGTCAGCGATCGCGGGACCGATGCCGAGCTTGGCGCCCGGGAAGAGGTCCAGAACGGCCTCGGCCATGACGTGCGCCGTGGAATGGCGCATCGCGTCGATCTCGTCGTGCGCGCCGGCGTCGAGGAGCTCGTCGACCGAGCCGCGCTCCGGCGCCTCGAGGACCTCCTCTTCGCCGACCGGATCCGGGCTGATCACCTGGTCTGCCATCGCGTCGCTCTCCAAGAATCGAAACGACCCTTCGTCCGACAGGACGAAAGGCCGTGCCTTCCGCGGTTCCACCCGCCTTCACGATCGGTCGCGGGACGTCCGAGGCCGAGCGTGCGCTCGAACCGCGCTAACGGGCGGACCCGGGCCGGTTCGCCGGCCGCTCACGGGTGGTGCGATTCGGAGCTCGATCGCCGGGCTTCCAGCCACGTCCCGGCTCTCTGGGGATCCTCGTCCGCTCGCGTGTCCCGATCGATGCGTTGGCCCCGACTATAGCGTGCCGCGCCGCCTCAGCGCCGCGCGTCCCGGCGTGCCGAGCTCGAGCCCCGGCGCCCCAGGTTAGCGGGAGCCTGGCCGGCCTCGCGTTTGTGGCAGCCTGGCGAGCCGGCAACGCCCCGTTGCTAGGATGGCGACATGTCCCGCCGTGACGCGCTCCGGCGCGCGCTTTTCCTGTCCGTGCTCAGTATCGTCCTCGGCGGAATCGTGGGCGGAACCGCGGTCGTCGTCGGGCTCGCGAGCGCCAGTCTCTCGCTGCTCGGATTTGGCTTCGACGCGGCAATCGACTCTGCTGCCTCCGTCGCCCTCGTCTGGCGGTTCCTGATCGAGGCCCGGGAGCCGGATCGGGCGGAACGGGTCGAGGAGGTTGCCGAGACCGTCGTCGGGGTCGTCCTCCTCCTGCTCGCGCTCTACCTCGCCGTCAACGCCGTCGCCGCCCTGGCGAACGGCTCGCATCCCGACTCGACCCTGGTCGGGAGCGTCCTGCTGCTGTTCTCGGTCGTCGCCTTGCCGCCGTTGGCCTTCGCGAAGTACCGAACGGCTCGGTCCCTCGCCAGCGGTGCCCTTCGGGCGGACAGCATCCTCACCGCGGTCGCAGCCCTGCTCGCGCTGATCAGCCTCGCCGGGCTTGTCGCGGCCGAGCTTCTCGGTGTCAGGTGGGCCGACGCCGTGGGTGCGCTCGCCGTCAGCGCCCTTCTGGTTCGGCAGGGCTGGAGCTCGCTGCAGGCGATCCGGAGGGGCGCTCGAATTCCTGCCTGAGGGCGGCGTCCGGCACGATCTCGCGGACACCGAGCGAGCCAAGGACCGATCGCAGGCCATGGACGTCGAGGCTCGACTCCCCGCGGGCGTAGCGCTCGCGAAGGGCATCCTCGCGGGCGGCGCGTGCCGACACGGCGACCAGCAGCGACTCGAGGTCGGCCGCGGCGATCGCGACGGCACCATCGTCGTCGGCGACGATGACGTCGCCGGGGCTGATCGCGGCCCCGCCGCACGTCACGGGCACGTTCACCCAGCCGGCTGCCGCCTTGTCCGTCCCCGCGGCCGAGATCGCACGAGCCCACACCGGAAGCCCCATCAGGCGCAGCTCGGCGGTGTCCCGGACGCCCGCGTCGAGGATGATCCCGGCAACGCCCCGGGCGCGGGCCTGGGTCCCGAGGAGCTCGCCCACCATGCCGTGGAGGCTGGGCGCCGTGGTCGTGATGACGATGACGTCGCCCGGGGCGCACACGTCGACCGCTGCATGAACCATCAGGTTGTCGCCAGGCTGGTTCAGCGAGGTGATCGCCGGACCACAGATTCGACGGCCCTCGAGGAGCGGGCGAAGCGCCGGATCGAGCAGACCCTGCCGACCATATGCCTCGTACAGGCTCGCGACGCCGAACGCGCCGATTGACTCGATTAGCTCGCGAGGTGGCCGGTCGATCTGCCGGACGATCGATGGCGGGATCACTGCTGGACCGCCGGGCGGGTCCCGTCCACGGCCGCGGCGGCTCGCGGGAACAGCCGCCTCGCGTTGCCGGCGAAGATCATCGCGCGGGATGAATACGCGCGCGAGGTCGGCCGGCTCCGGGCGGAGGCCCCGGTTCAGGCCACCGGGT
>DAINSJ010000133.1:0-4924 GCA_036741375.1 Candidatus Limnocylindrales bacterium | reverse complement strand
TCGACGACCGGGCCGTCATCGCCGGGCATGGCACCGTCGGGCTCGAGCTGATCGACGACCTGCCCGAGGTCGATGTTGTCGTCGTCGGTGTTGGCGGCGGGGGCCTGATCAGCGGCGTCTCGGCCGCGGTCAAGGAACGCCGGCCGTCCGTTCGGGTCTACGGCGTTGAGCCGACCACATCGGACGCGATGACGCGGGGGCTTGCCGCCGGCGAGCCCGTCACGGTGAAGCCAACGAGCGTGGCCGATGGACTGAACGCGCCGTTCACCGGCACGGTGAGCCTTGCGATGGCCCAGCGGTACGTCGACGAAGTCGTCCTGATCGACGACGCGACGATCCTGGCGGGCCTTCGTTTCGGGCTCGAACGCCTGAAGCAGAGTCTCGAACCGGCCGGGGCGGCGGCCCTGGCGGCCCTGCTGGCAGGCCGGATCCCGGTCCGAACGGGCGAACGGGTCTGCGTCGTCCTGTCCGGGGGCAACGTCGACATGACGCGCCTCGGGGAGCTCCTTGCGATGGCCGCCCCGATCGCCGTCGCATGACCGAACGGGAGACGAACGCAGAGCCGCCGCCGGTCGACGTGCCGCAGGTCGAATCCCCCACAGTTGCGGCGGCGAGCCTGCGAGCCTACGAGCTGCCCGGCCCGCGGCGGGTCGTCACGTACGGCCTCCAGCTCGCGGCTGCCGGCAGCGCCGAGCTGCGGCGGGCGTCTCTGTACATCGGCCTGCTGTCGCTCGGCCTCATCGGTCCCGCGCTCATGTACGGGCTCGCGGTCCTCGTCCACTTCCGGATCAGCGACGTTCAGTCGATGGAAGGGCTCTTGCGTAACCCTTCGGCGGTGGCCGCGTTCCTCGGTTTCGAGGCGCTCGCCGGCGGTTCGATCCTCGGTTGGCTGGCGGTGACCATCGATGGCCGCCTGATCGCGATCTCGTTGCTCGCTGCGCGGGCCGGCGACCAGGCTTTCACCCTGCGACAGGCAACCATTCGCGCCCGACAGGTCTTCTGGCGAGTGGTCGCCGCGTCCATGCTGGTTGGCATTGTCAGCCTCGCGGTTCAGCTCGGGATCCTGCTGCTGCTCGGCGACATCAACGGCTCGAACCAGGGCGCGACCTTGATCGCCACGTTCATCGCGACGCTCGTCGTCGCCCCATTTGGCTATGTCGCGACCGGGATCGTGCTCGGCGATGTCGGCGCCACGGAAGCCATCCGGCGGTCGGTCCGCCTGGCACGAGCGAGGCCGTCCATCGCCGTCGTCGTCGCGCTTTTCACGTTCGTGGCCAGTGCCCTACAGACGTTCGCGCTGTCCGCGGGTCTCGAGGTCGTCGTCCGCGTCGGCCAATTCCTGCACCTCGGCATCGATGCGGGTTGGCTCGCATTGGCGCTCATGGTGATCGGCATCCTCGCCTTCGTCGTTGCGCTCGGGTCGCTGGCTTTCACTGTCTCGGCGATCGTGGTTGCGCCGCAGGTCGCCGCGTTCCTCGGACTGACGTTCTACGCGGGCGGGCTCGACCGGGCTCGCCATCCCGAGCCCGGCACCACGCCGAAGTTCCGCTGGATCACGCTCCCGATGGCGGTCTTCATGGCTGTACTTGCGATCGGAGCGCTTGGCGGGATCGTCTCGTTGCGCTGACGAGCCACGCTCCCCGCGGAGTCCGACGCGCTGAAGTCAGCCGACCCCGAGCTCGTCGAGCCGATCGTCGTCGATGCCGAGATGGTGAGCGAGCTCGTGCACGACCGTTCGGCGAACCTCGTCCTCGAGCTCGGCTGGATCGGGGAAGTCTTCCTCGAGCGGCAGCCGGAAGAGGGTGATCCGGTTCGGCGCGATCGCGAGGTCGGCGCCCCATTCGATCCTTGGGACGCCCTCGTAGAGCCCGTACATCGTCTCGTCGAAATCGAGGCCGTTCTCGTCGAGCTGCTCGGCGGAGGGCTCATCCTCGATGATGACCGCGACCTCGGTCAGGGACTCCCGGAACGGCGACGGAATCGACGCGAGCGCGCGATCCACGAGCCGCTCGAAGGTGGCCGCGCGGGCCGAAGCTCGGTTGCGGCCGCGTTGGGATCCACGAATCCGTTTTGGCATGGCTCGGCCATCGTAGCCGGGCGACCCGGCTCGATCCCGGCGCGACCTCGTAAGCCGCTACGATTCCAACGGTGAAAGCCGTGTACACGCCCCGCCACCGCGCTCACGACGTGACCCGCGAGACCTGGCTCGGTCGGCCGGTTCCGGCGCACGAGGTCGCCGAACGCGCCGAGCTGATCCGGGCGGCATTGATCGCCGACGGCGGCTTCGAGATCGTCGAGCCGACCGAGCACGGCGAGGCGCCCATCGTCGCGGTTCACGATCCGGGCCTGGTCCGGTTCCTCGCGACCGCGTGGCCCGAGTTCGAAGCGCGGTCGCCAGGCTCGGACTACCTCGTCGCCGACACCTACCCGTCGCGGGCGTTGTACGAGGGCATGAGCGCCGAAGCGATCGCGCGGATTCCCGAGCCGACCGCGGTCGAGGGTCGTGCCGGCTGGTGGGGCCTCGACACCGCGAACCCGATCGTTGCCGGTACCTACGAGGCGGCCCGCTGGGCAGTCGACGTCGCCCTGACCGCCGTCGAGATGTCACTGGCCGGCGAGCCCGCGGTCTATGGCCTGTGCCGGCCGCCGGGCCATCACGCTGCCCGATCGATGGCCGCCGGCTACTGCTTCTTCAACAACGCCGCGATCGCGGCTCAGGAGCTCGTGCGGCAGACCGGTGAGCCGGTTGCGATCCTCGACCTCGATTTCCACCACGGCAACGGCACGCAGCAGATCTTCTGGCGCCGCGGCGACGTGCTCTATGTCTCGCTGCACGGCGATCCCATGCGGATCTACCCGTTCTTCATCGGCCATCCGAACGAGCGCGGGGAAGGGGAGGGCGCCGGCGCGAACCTCAACATCCCCCTCCCGGCCGGCACCGACGACGAGGCGTACCTGGCCGCGCTCGATCGAGCGCTCGAGGCGATCGAGGCGACCGCCGGTCGCCACCTCGTCGTCTCGCTCGGCTTCGACACCTACGTCGACGACCCGATCTGCGACCTCGCCCTGACGACGCCCGTCTACCACGAGATCGGCCGCCGGGTGGCCGCCCTTGGCCGCCAGCTGGTCATCCTCCAGGAGGGCGGCTACCATCTGCCGTCGCTCGGGGCCAACGCGGTCGGGTGGCTTCGCGGGGCGGAGGGCAGGCCGGGCGTACCATCCCGCCGAGATGCCCCGATTGCCTGACCACGTTCGGCGGCTCGTGTCCGAGATCGAGACCGAGATCGGCGAGTCGACGGGCGAGGGCGGCGGAGTCGACGACGAGCGACGCCTGATCGGCGACGCCGAGCTGCTCGCGGACCTCGACCGGGCCCGCCCGATCCAGGGAGCCGGCTCGCTCCACGAGCCCTACGGAGCCGTGGAGGAGGCCGTTCGCGAGATTCTCCTCGAGATCGGGGAGGACCCCGATCGAGACGGCCTGCGAGGGACCCCGGACCGCGTCCATCGGATGTACGCCGAGCTCACGGCGGGATACCACGTCGATCCGGATCGCCTCGTGAACGACGCAATCTTCGACGAGGGCTACTCCGAGATGGTCGTCGTGAAGGACATCCCGTTCTATTCGCTGTGCGAGCACCACCTGCTGCCGTTCTTCGGGACGGTCGCGGTCGCCTACATTCCGCGCGGCAAGGTCATCGGCCTCTCGAAGATCCCTCGGATCGTCGAGATGTACGCCCGCCGGCTGCAGGTCCAGGAGCGGCTGACCCAGCAGATCGCCGAGTTCGTGAACGACCGGCTCGAGCCACAGGGCGTCGGTGTCGTCGTCGAGGCGAACCACCTCTGCGCGATCATGCGCGGCATCCGGAAGCCGGGCACCGTGATGACCACCTCGGCCGTGCTCGGTCTCTTCCGGTCCCGTGATCGGACGCGGGCGGAGTTCTTCAGCCATCTCGAGCGGCGCGCGCCCGGCTCCTGACCGCAGCTCCGGCCCCTGACCGCTCCGGTGCGCAGTCGCTTGACCCGCGTCCGAAATCTCGGTCAGTCGATCGACGATGGGTGGTCGGCGGGTCGCGCTAGAGGCGATCGAGCGTCGACTGGTCGGTATCTCGGTCAAGCGACACCCAGGCTTGTGGTCGGGCGCCGACCGCCGACCCTCGATCGTCGCTTGACCGATGCCTCGGTCGAGATGAGTAATCGCCGGCGAAGGGCCGTCCCGTACCGTCCCTTGATGGCCGTCCGAGAGTCCGCCGCGGCACGTGGCGCCCGCAGGGGCCGTCAGCTCCGCGAGCGCACGTCGCGCGAGCTCGACGACGCTCGTCGAGGCGCGGGGCTCAGCCTCCGCGAGGTCGCCCGTCGACTCCGCGTCAGCCCCGATACCGTGGCTCGAGCGCTCCGCGGCGAGTCAGGTGCCCTGCGGATCGACCTTACCGCGGAGATCGCCGCAGTCCTTGGCCTCCAGCTGACTGTGGGTCTGTACCCGGACGGGGAGCCCGTCCGCGATCGCGGGCACCTCGCACTGCTGGGGCGTCTGCAGGGGCGTCTCCCGCCGGGATTGCGGTGGCGCACCGAGGTTCCGGTTCCGATCACGGGCGATCGACGGAGCGCAGACGCGGTCATCACGGGCTTGGACTTCGAGATCCTCGTTGAGGCGGAAACGCACCTCCACGACGTTCAAGCCCTCGAGCGATCGATCGCCGCCAAGGCGCGCGACATGGGGCTCGCCCGAGCACTGTTACTGGTCGCCGACACGCGGCACAACCGCGCTGTGATCGAGGACACGGAGGAGCTGAGGCGGCGATTCCCGATTGGCACCCGTCGATGCCTGGCAGCCCTGGAGCAACGCCGCGACCCAGAGGGCGACTCGGTCGTCATTCTGTGATATGGGCCCTCTACAATCGCGCCATGACCGATCGACCGATCAAGG
>DAINSJ010000132.1:0-4924 GCA_036741375.1 Candidatus Limnocylindrales bacterium | reverse complement strand
GCCGCGCAGGGACGGGGCGTGGTCCGCGACCCAGCGGACGACCTCGATCGCGTAATCGATGTGGCTCTGCGTGTAGGTTCGGCGCGGGATCGCGAGCCGCACGAGATCCATCGGGCCGGCCGTCTCGGTGCCGTCGGGATGCAGCCCGAACATGACCGTCCCGATCTCGCAGCCGCGGATCCCGCCCTCCCGATAGAGCGCGACGGCGAGCGCCTGGCCAGGATAGGCGAGGGGCGGGATGTGCGGCAGCAGAGCCCGGGCATCGAGATAGATCGCGTGGCCGCCGAAGGGTTTCACGAGTGGCACACCGGCGCTGTCGAGCGCCTCGCCGAAATATGCCGTCGAGCGAATCCGGTAGCGGAGGTAGTCCTCGTCGACGACCTCGCGGAGGCCCTGGGCGATCGCCTCGAGGTCACGCCCGGCGAGGCCACCGTATGTCGGGAACCCCTCGGTGAGAATCAGCATGTTTCGGCACTGCTCGGCGACCCGGTCGTCGTTCATTGCCAGCCAGCCGCCGATGTTCGCGAGGCCGTCCTTCTTCGCCGACATCGTCATGCCGTCGGCGAGCGAGGCCATCTCGCGGACGATGTCCGGCACAGACCGGTCGGCCTGGCCGGGCTCCCGGAGCTTGATGAACCACGCGTTCTCCGCGAACCGGCAGGCATCGAGGAAGAGCGGCACGCCGTGGGCATCGCAGACGGCCCGGACGGCCCGCAGGTTCTCGAGCGAGACCGGCTGGCCGCCGCCCGAGTTGTTCGTGATCGTCACGAACACGACCGGAACGAGCCCATCACGCTCGCCCAGGAGACGGTCAAGGGCCTCGACATCCATGTTGCCCTTGAACGGATGGATGAACGCCGGGTCGCGGCCTTCCGGGATGACGAGGTCGACGGCCTCCGCACCCGTGAACTCGACGTTCGCCCGAGTCGTGTCGAAGTGGGTGTTGTTGGGGATCGTCTTCCCCGGCCCGCCGACCACGGAGAACAGGATCTTCTCGGCGGCGCGACCCTGGTGCGTCGGGATCACGTGCTTGAACGGAAACAGCGCCTGGACGCTCTCGAGGAATGTGAACCACGACGGCGATCCCGCATAGCTCTCGTCGCCGTGCTGGATCGCTGCCCATTGGTCCCGGGACATCGCGCCCGTGCCTGAATCCGTGAGAAGGTCGATCAGGACATCGTCGGCGTGGAGGTTGAAGAGGTTCCAGCCGGCCGCCTCGAGGGCCGCATCACGCTCCGCTACGGTGGTCAGCCGGACGGGCTCCACCGAGTGGATCCGGAATGGCTCGATGATCGTGCGCCAGCGGTCCACCTACCGAGGATACGCGCGGGTCGTCCTAGGCGAACTTCCAGTAGATCGGGCCCGTATAGCAGTGGTCGAGCGCGACGCACAGCCCGCCTGTCAGGTCCCACTGGCGACCGGCGACGTACGGACCCCGATCGACGACCGGAACGGTGATCGTGCGGCCGTTGGCGGGATTTCGGAACGTGATGCGCGTGCCGCACGGCAGCGTCCGATGCGCCACCCCAAGGAGCGTCGTGGTAAGCGTGTAGCCGCAGGCGGTCCGCCAACCGTACATGCCCGGCCCGTACCAGCTCAGCTCGTGATCGTAGATCCAGGTGCTCGAAACCCCGACCGGGGCCAGGGGCTGCCGGACGAGGGGTCGCGCAGCGGCGGAGCGGGCGAGCTGAGGCTCGGTCAGGACCGAGCCCGGAGCGAGGGTTCCGTCGGAGCGCGAGGATTGATCAAAGAGCTGAGGCGTCATCATCGTCCCGGCGTCCACCTGGACGGATCGGAAAGCTGTCCGATCGATGGCGATCGCGGGCGTCGGTGCCCGAGATCCTGCCACCCCTGGAACGGCGACCGAGGCAAGCACCGCGATGAGCGCAGCGCCGACGACGCCTCGGGGAGGTCGCACGTCTTCGTCAAGGCTAACCGACGGAGGTTGCAGCCGTCCACCAAGGCACCCACGACGTGGGGCGCCGAGCCCTATCAATCGCGTGACAATAGGCCGATGCGGAGCCTTCGAACCCTGCAGCTCGATCGGCCGCTCGACCTCGTCGGGACGCTTCGACTCCTCCACCGAGGCCCGTGGGATCCGACGATGCGGCTGTCGACGCGGGTCGTCGAGCGGGCTTCGAACACGCCTGAGGGGCCCGCCGCCGCCCGCGTCAGCATCGAGGGCGAGACGGTCCGGGCGGAGGCCTGGGGTGCCGGCGCGGGGCGGCTTCTCGACGGCCTCCCTGCCTTCCTCGGCCTCGATGATGACGACACGGGCTTCGAGCCGCGGCTGCACCCGCTCGTCTCGGACCTCGCTCGCCGACGGCCTGGGCTCCGGCTCGGCCGCACCGGTTCCGTGTTCGAGGCCCTCGTGCCCGCCGTCCTGGAGCAGCGGATCACCGGCCTCGAAGCGTTCCGGGCGTATCGCCGGCTGATCCTCGCTCACGGGACACCGGTACCTGGTCCCATCGGGCTCTGGGCGCCGCCGAGCGCCGCGGTGGTCGCGGCCCTGCCGTCGTTTGCGTTCCCGCCGCTCGGCATCGAGCCGCGCCGCGGCGCGTTGCTCAGACGGATCGCGAGCGAGGCGGTCCGCCTCGAGGCAATCGCGGAGCCCGCCCGCGAGCCGGGTGCGGGAGGCTCCGGCTCGATCGAGCTCGCCGCCCGATTGCGACGCTATCCCGGCGTCGGCCCGTGGACCGCCGCGGAGGTCACGGCGCGGGCGCTCGGAGATCCCGACGCCGTGAGCATCGCCGATGCCCACCTCTCGAACCTCGTCGGGTTCGCGCTGGCGCACGAGCCACGCGCGACGGACGAGCGGATGCTCGAGCTCCTCGCGCCGTGGGCCGGCCATCGCCAGCGAGTGATCCGGCTCCTCGAGTCGTCGGGGATCGCGGCGCCTCGATACGGCCCGCGCATCCCGCCGCGGGATCTCCGTGAGCTCGCCCGGCGGGCTTGAGCCACGGCGGTATCGTGGCGCCATGCCACGCCAGATGCCGACCTTCTCGAAGTCGTCGCCCGAGCTCGTCGAACGCTACCGGGCGGTCCTGGATCGCCACTCGGCGCCCGACATCATCCGCAAGCAGATGTTCGGCTATCCCTGCGCATGGATCGGCGGAAACATGGTCAGCGGCCTGTTCGGCAACGACTGGTGGGTCCGGGTGAGCGAACCGGACCGCGAGCGACTGCTCGAGCTGCCCGGTGCCCACCCGCTGGAGGTCATGCCCGGCAAGGCCATGGGTCGCTCGGTCGTGCTGCCGGCGGAGGTCGTCGCGAGCGACGCGGACCTCGACGGGTGGCTCGAACAGGCGATCGCCTTCACCCGGACGCTGCCGCCGAAGACGAAGTAGCCCGCCTCCCGCGCGGTCGGACCGCGCGCGACCAGGCTTGGGTCGCGCTTACGGCTGCGCGACGGAGAACGTGTCGCAGCCCTCGGTGGTGCCCTGGCTGAAGCCCTGCTGGTACCAGTGTGTCCGCTGGTCGGAGGACCCGTGCGTCCAGGTGTCCTGGTTGATCTGACCCGTCGATTGCTGCTGGATTCGATCGTCGCCAACGGCGGCCGCCGCGTTCAGCGCGTCCTGGATGTCCGCTTGGGTGATCGACTCGACGTTCGACTGATCTGGCTGGGCCCAGACGGAGTGGGCCCAGACGCCGGCGAGGCAATCGGCCTGGAGCTCGAGCCGGATCGAGATGTCGTTCGCGCTCGACGGGTCGGACTGCTGCCGGGCATTCGCGTCGTCCATGACCCCGAGGGCGTCCTGGACGTGATGGCCGAACTCGTGGGCGATGACGTACGCCTCGGCGAAGAGGCCAGGAGCGCCGAATCGGGTCTTCAGCTCATCGAAGAAGGCCGTGTCGAGATAGACCTTCTGGTCGGCGGGGCAGTAGAACGGCCCCGTCGACCCGCTCGCGACGCCGCAGCCGCTCTGGGTCTGGCCGGTGAACAGGACGAGGACGGTCTGTGGGTACGACTGGCCGGCGCTCGAGAAGCGGTCCGCCCAGAAGCCCTGGACGTCGACGGTCACCGAGTTCACGAACTGGGCGGTCGTGTCGTTGGGGTCGAGGGACACGAGCGGGCCGCCGGCGGGTGCGGGGGCCCCGCCGAGGCCACCGAGCCCGCCCGAGCCGCCGTTGCCACCGAGGACGCCACTGAGCACCAGGAAGATGACGAGGACGATGATGCCGCCGATGCCGCCGCCGACCGGGAGCGGGATCCCACCTCCCGAGCCGAGCCCACCCGACCCGAGGCCGCCCAGCCCGCCGAGGCCGCCTGCGCCCCCTGAGCCGCGGCGGTCCTCGACCTGGTTCTGGGAAGAAGGTCGCCAGCGCATGTCCGGCTACTTATCCCCGAGCGGGCAGTCCGCGAACGTCATCGTCGGGCCCGAAGGCGTCAACGCGGCGTGGAAGCCGTTGTGCGTCACGCAGGCTTGCGCGCTTCACCGGGCGCCGGCCGGGTCATCGCCGCGGGGTCGATCAATCGATCGAAGTCGCCCTCGCTCACATAGCCGAGGGAGAGCGCCGCGGCCCGCAGCGTGGTGCCCTCGTGGTGGGCCCTCTTGGCGATCTCGGCGGCCTTGTCGTAGCCGATCGCAGGCGTGAGCGCCGTCACGAGCATCAGCGAGTTCGCGACGTGCTCATCGATCCGCTCTCGATCGGCCTCGAGGCCTTCGACGCAGTGCTCGCGGAAGCTCCGGCAGCCATCGCTGAGGAGCTCGATGCCGTGCAGGAGGTCGTGGGCGATGATCGGCTTGAAGACGTTCAGCTCGAAGTTGCCCATCGAGCCCGCGAACCCGATCGCGGCGTCGTAGCCCATGACCTGGACGCAGACCATCGTGAGCATCTCGCTCTGGGTCGGGTTCACCTTGCCCGGCATGATCGAGGAACCCGGCTCGTTCTCCGGCAGCCGCAGCTCGCCGAGGCCGGCGCG
>DAINSJ010000131.1:0-4930 GCA_036741375.1 Candidatus Limnocylindrales bacterium | reverse complement strand
GTTCGGCTCCTCCTCGGGCCGGACGTCGACCCCGTCGAGGCATGGCAGGACGCCGTGCTCGTCACGAGCTCGCCCTCGATCAACCCCGACTTCCCGACGACCGAGCCGCGTCTCCGGGCGGCGCTCGGCGAGCTGGTTCGTCGTCGACGGGCCGGCGATCCGTCGGCCCCGGCCGTGATCTGGGAGCCCGACCTCTTCCTGAGGCTCTGCCCGTCACCCACGATCGGGATCACCGGGACGAAGGGCAAGACGACCACGTCGGCGCTGATCCAGGCGGTGCTCGCCGTGGACCCGGCGCATCGAGCCATCCTCGGCGGCAACATGGGCCGCCCGATCGTGGAGCGCCTGCCGGAGCTCGGGCCGGATGATCGGGTCGTCTTCGAGCTGTCCGAGCTGCAGCTGCCGACCCTGTCCCGCGGGACGACCGTCGCGGTGTATACGAACGTCACCGCCGACCACCTCGATCGACATGGCGACCTGGCCGCCTATCGCCGGGTGAAGCGCCGACTCGCCGAGCTCGTCGATCCCCGCGGCGCGCTCGTCCTCAACGCCGACGACCCCGTCGTCGCGACGTACGCGGCTCCTGGCGGCGCGCGAACAGTGACCTACCGGCTCGATGCGCCGGCCAGCGGGGGCCTCGGCGTCGTCGACGGCTGGATCGTCGCCTCGGACGTGGCGCCGTTGCGAGGGCTCCCGGGCGAGCCGGAGGCCGCGGTCGGCAACGATCCCGCAGCGGGGCTGCTTCGGATCCTGCCCGTCGCCGAGCTCGCGGTCCCGGGTCGACACAACGTTTCGAATGCCCTCGCCGCGGTGGCGGTCGGCCTTCTGTTCGGCGTCGAGCCGGCGGCGATCCGACGGGCCGTCGCGACCTTCAGGGGGGTGGAGCACCGGCTCGAGACCGTCGACGTCCTCGACGGCATCCGGTACGTCAACGACTCCCAGGGCACCCAGCCCGACGCGGTGACCGCGGCGCTCTTCGCCTTCGACGGACCGATCGTCCTGATCGCCGGCGGTCGCGACAAGAGCGTCGATCTCTCGGCGCTCGCCCGGGCCGTGGCCGAGCGGGCTGCAGCGGCCGTGCTCATCGGGGAGAGCGCGGCCGACATGGAGCGGCTGTTCGCGGAGGCGGGCCTCCGGACGATCGAGCGCGCGCCGACCCTCGAAGGCGCGGTGAGACGCGCGGGAGCGCTTGCGCGAGAGGCCGCCGATGCGGCGGGGGAGCGTGAGGCTGGCCACCCCTCCGACCCGGTCGCGACCGTGCTCCTCAGCCCGGCCGCCGCGAGCTTCGACATGTTCCCGGACTACGAGGCCCGGGGCCGCGCGTTCAAGGCCGCTGTCGCCGCACTGCCCCGGAAGGGGGGCCACTGATGGACCTCGCGCCACGCCGGGCCCTGGGCGGGAAGCCCACTCGATCCGAGCGGTCGCTCGGCGCCGAACGCCTTCGTGGCCGGACCGGCACGGCATCGGCGCGCCGAGCCGCGGCCGGCGGGGACGTCCGACCCGCCGCTCGCACCAAAGCGGATGTCCTCCGGCGGGAGCGCCACCAGCCCGACTACGCGATCCTCGTCGCGGTCGTGGCCCTCGCGGCCATCGGGATCCTCATGGTCTACTCGTCGTCGGCGCTGCGGTCGTACATCCAGCGCGACGACACGCTCGCGATCGTCGGGCCGCAGATCCTGTGGGCCGGGATCGGCCTGCTCGTGCTCGTTGCCGTCATGCGGATCGACTATCGCGTGCTGCGCCTCGCCTCCGTTCCGGGCTACGCCATCGCCGTGGTGCTGCTCGTCCTCGTGTTCGTGCCCCAGTTCAACCGCGTCGTGGGCGGATCGGCGCGCTGGCTCGTGCTCGGGCCACTGCCGGCCATCCATCCTGCGGAGGTGGCAAAGCTCGCGCTGATCATCTATCTCGCCCACTGGCTCGCGAACCGCGGCAGCCGCGTCGGGACCTTCCGGGCCGGCACGATCCCGTTCCTCCTGATCCTCGCTCCCGTGGCGCTGCTCGTGTTCGGCGAGCCCGACCTCGGGACGACTGCCGTCATCGGCCTCACGGCCTTCACGATGTTCTTCGTCGCCGGGGCCAGCCTGTGGCAGTTCGGGGCGATCGGCGCGATCGGGGTCGTCGGCGTCCTGCTGGTCGGGCTTCGCGGCTACCAGGCCGACCGGATCAAGGCATTCCTCGACCCGTGGGCCGATCCGCTTGGCGCCGGCTTCCACACCATCCAGGGGCTCCTCGCGCTCGGCCTGGGCGGGATCCTCGGCAGCGGCCTCGGCGAGAGCAAGCTCGCCGGTGGGCTGTACCTGCCGAACGCCTGGAACGACTTCATCTTCGCGATCATCGGCGAGGAGTTCGGGTTCGTCGGAGCCGCGGCCGTTATCACCCTGTTCCTCGTCCTCGCCCGGGCCGGGATCCGGACCGCGATGCGGGCACCGGACACGTTCGGGGCCCTGCTCGCCGCCGGCATCACGGCCTGGCTCTGTCTCCAGGCGTTCATCAACATCGCGGTCGTCGTGGCGTTGCTGCCGGTTACGGGAATCACCCTGCCGTTCATCAGCGCCGGCGGGTCGTCGCTCGTCGTGAGCTTCGCCGCCGTGGGGATCCTGCTGTCGATCTCCCGCGAGACGCTCGAGCCCGCGGAACAGAGAATCGCTCAGAAAACCAGCCAGAGAACGGAGCAGAAGTCCGATGCGCCTGCTGATCGCGGGCGGGGGCACGGGGGGCCACATCTACCCGGCTCTCGCCGTCGCGAGCTCGCTACGCCGCCGCGCCAGCGCCCCTGAGATCGATTGGATCGGCGGGCGCCGGGGCCTCGAGGACAAGCTCGTCCGCGAGGCCGGCTTCCCGCTGCGCCGGCTCGCCCTGCGGTCGCTCCGCTCGGTCGATCGGGATGTCCATCTCGTCGTCGACCCGCTGCGGCTGGCGCTGTCTGTGCCCCAGGCGACGGCCCTGCTGGTCCGGCGCCGTCCGGCGGCGATCTTCACGACCGGTGGCTACCTCGCGATCCCGGTGTTGCTCGCGGCACGGCCGCTCCGCATCCCCGTCCTCCTGTGGGAGGGCAACGTGATCCCGGGCCGGAGCGTCCGCGCGACGGCCCGGCTCGCATCCGCGGTCGCCGTCTCGTTCGCCGCGACGTGCGAGTCCATCCACGTCGCGCGCTGCTTCGAGACCGGGACGCCGATCCGCGAACTCGGCGCGGTCGACCGCCTCGCCGCCCGCGAGACGCTCGGCATCCCGCCGGATGGCCGGGTCATCCTCGTCTTCGGCGGCTCGCAGGCGGCGGCGCGGCTCAACAGCGCCGTGTTCGAGGTGCTGCCGGCGCTGGCGGAGCGGTGGTTCGTCATCCACCTGACCGGCGACGGCGACTATGCGGAGGCGCTCGCCTCGCGGCAGCGCCTGCCAGACGCGCTCCGGGCCCGCTACCGCGCGGAGCCGTTCCTTCGGGAGGGGATGGTCACGGCGCTCGCGGCGGCGGACCTCGTCGTCGGCCGCGCCGGATCATCGACGCTCGCCGAGGTCACGGCCTTCGGGTTGCCGATGGTCGTCGTGCCATATCGCTTCGCGGGTGGCCATCAGCACGCGAACGCCGAAGCGCTGGTGGCAGCCGGAGCGGCCCGGATCGTGGAAGACGAAGCCTTCGACGGGTCAGCGCTCCTCGACGCCGCGACGATTCTCGACGATCCGGCGACCCACGCCACGATGTCCGCGGCCGCTCGCAGCCTCGGTCGCCCGGCTGCGGCGGACGCCGTCGCCGACCTGTTGCTCGCTTTGGCCAAGCGGGCGCCACTGCCGAGCCAGGCGGCGATCGCCGCCATTTCGCGCGGCGGTCCGGCGTGAGCGCCGACTCGCCCGCCTTCGATCCGCTCCGCATCGCCGGCGACATCGCCCGCCGCGTCGGCGTCAAGGCGGAGCGCGATTCGCCGCTCGCGCGCTTCACGACGATGCGCGTCGGCGGGCGTGCCGACCTGCTCGCGACCGCGCATAACGCGTTCGAGCTCCGAGCCCTCGTGCGATTCGCGCGAACGAGGGAGTTGCCGCTATTCCTGCTCGGCCGGGGCAGCGACATCGTGATCTCGGATCGCGGCATCCGCGGCCTCGTGGTCCACGTCCGGGCCGAGGGCAGCCGTGTTGAGGAGGATCGCTACACCGCCGAGGCCGGCGTGCCGATGGCGCGGGCCGCGACCGAGACGCAGCGCGCGGGGCTCTCAGGCCTCGAATTCGGGCTCGCGATCCCGGGCACCCTCGGCGGCGCGGTCTGGGCGAACGCGGGCGCCCATGGCTCGGACATCGCCTCGGTGGTCGTGAGCGCGGACGTGCTGCTCGGCGACGGGACGGAGGCACGGATCCCCGTCGACGACCTCGGCTTCGGCTACCGGGACAGCCGCCTCAAGCACTCGGCAGCGGACGGATCGGGCGAGGTCGTCATCGCCGCGACGTTCCGGCTCGAATCGGCACCCGCCGACACGATCAAGGAACGGCTCGATGACATCCGTCGCTGGCGGCAGGCCCACCAGCCCCTCGGAATCCCGTCCGCCGGGAGCGCCTTCCGGAATCCGGCGGATGGGCCGTCCGCCGGCGAGCTCATCGACCGGGCCGGGTTGAAGGGCCTCCGGATCGGCGGGGCGAGCGTGTCCGAGAAGCACGCGAACTTCATCGTCAACGACGGCCGCGGCAGCGCCGCCGATGTGCGCCGGCTGATGGATCGGGTCCGTGCCACCATCCGCGAGCGCGATGGCGTCGACCTCGAGCCCGAGATCGTCTTCGTCGGCGACTGGTCCGGCTGGCCGTGGCCGGCCGAGGATGGGGAAGGGAAGGCCGAGCCGTGACGATCGACCAGCCCGCCTACCCGCCGATCGTCGTCCTCCTCGGCGGCCCGTCGGCCGAGCACGACGTCTCGATCGTCTCCGGGACGGCGATCGCGGCCGCCCTCCTCGAG
>DAINSJ010000130.1:2710-4947 GCA_036741375.1 Candidatus Limnocylindrales bacterium | reverse complement strand
GTGCCCTCGTACTCGATCGGGTTCTGGGTCGCGATCACCAGGAAGGGATCGGGCATCGCCCAGGTCGTCCCGTCGACCGTCGCCTGCCGCTCTTCCATGCA
This sequence comes from Candidatus Limnocylindrales bacterium, assembly GCA_036741375.1. GTDB lineage: Bacteria > Chloroflexota > Limnocylindria > Limnocylindrales > CSP1-4 > UBA5189. The sequence goes on along the minus strand of DAINSJ010000130.1, from coordinate 4,846 downwards.
CTCGAGGAGGGAAGACTGGGTCTTCGGGGTGGCCCGGTTGATCTCGTCGGCGAGGACCACCTGGCTCATGATCGGCCCGGGCCGGAACTCGAACTCCTGGGTCTTCTGGTTGTAGATCGAGAGGCCCGTCACGTCCGACGGCAGCAGGTCCGGCGTGAACTGGATGCGCCGGAACGTGCAGCCGAGGCTCTTCGCGATCGCCTTGGCGAGGACCGTCTTGCCCGTCCCCGGCACGTCCTCTATGAGGAGGTGGCCGCGGCACATCAGGGCGACGAGGGCGAACCGCACCTCGTTGTGCTTGCCGACGATGACGCGCTCGACGTTCGCGAGGACGCGGTCGCCGGTTTGCTGGATTGTGGTCATTTGGCTCCCCTCGGGTGGCCCGCGGCGATATCAACCGGGACCGAAGCTCGATGGCGTCATGGGATGGTACGTCGCAGACGGCCGGAAGGTTCCAGCTGCGACGACTCAAAAACGGCAATTTCTACGCCTGCTACGCGCGAAATACGGTCGTCGCCGCCGGCGCCCAGAGGGTCATGAGCAGCCCGATCCGGGCCATGACCGCGAGAAACAGCTCGCCGCCGGCCCACGCCGCCGCACTCATGGCGCCGAACAGGGCGGCCGCCACGAGCGCGATGAAGCCGAGCCCGAGCCGCTCCACGAGCGGTCGAGATGGCGGACGCTCCGGGCCGGGTCCAGGCTCGCTCGCCACGTTCCCGGGTCCGTCCATCATGGCTTGGCCCACGCACGCCACGCTCGGAAGAGGTCGCCGGCGATCGGCGACGCCTTGACCGTGGCGCCGCCCGAGTTCTCGACGAGCACCGCGATCGCGACCTGCGGATTGCCGGCCGGTGCGAAACCGATGAACCAGGAGTGGGGCCGGGTGCTCGGATCGAGCTCGGCCGTGCCGGACTTGCCGGCGACGGTCATGGATGTCAGGCGGGCACCGGCCGTGAAGATCCGGCCTTCCTGGCCGTTGACGGCCTGCTGCATCGCCGACGAGATCGCGCCCGCAACGTCGGGCGACATGACCTGCTGCCAGGCGGACGGCTCGATCGTCGTCGTGCCCCGTTTCCCTGTGGCCGACAGCACGAGATGGGGCTTCATCAGCTGGCCGCGGTTCGCGACGCCCGCGGCGACGAGTGCCATCTGGAGCGGGGTCACGAGCGTCTCGGCCTGGCCGTAGGCCGCGTTCGCCAGCTCAACCCGGTCGGTGAACCCGCCACCGAGGCTCCCGCCGCCGCCGGTCACCTGCGAGGCGGCCGTGGGCAGGTCAAACGGGATCGGCCCTCCGAAACCGTACTTCGCGGCCCACGATGCGAGCTCCGCTCCACCAGTCTTCAGGCCCGCGAGCGCGAACCAGATGTTGCAGGACACCTCGACAGCCTCGGGGAACTGGAGGGCGCGTGCCCCCGTGAACGCGTGATGACCGTCGCGGACCCGGAAGCCGTCCACAAGCAGGCCCGTCTTCTCCGCGGCCGGCTGCTGCGGGAAGCTCGTCGTCGTGGTCACCGCGCCGCTCCCCAGGGCCGCGGTCGCGGTCACGATCTTGAAGATCGAGCCCGGGACGTAGCGGCCCTGCATCGCGCGCGGCAGCAGCGGCAACGCGGGATCGGCCTGGAGCTTCGCGAACGCTGTGTTCGAGGTCCCCGGGTTCGCGACGGCGGAGGCGTCGAACGTGGGCGTCGAGGCGAGTGCCAGGACGTCGCCGTTCCGCGGATCGATCATGACGACCGCGCCGCGATTCTTGCCCAGCAGCCGAACCGCGGCCTCCTGGAGCTGGAGGACGAGGGTCGTCTTGAGTGCCTGCGGATCGGACGGGTCCGAGCGGAACTTGCGGGTCAGGTCGTAGAGCGGGTCCGCCGATGCCGTGCCACTCAGCTGCGGATCCCACGCCCGCTCGAGCCCCGTGTTGCCCCACTGCCGAGACGCGTAGCCGATGACGCCCGCGAGGGCCGGGGAGGCGTACACACGGTAGGGCTCGCCGTTCTTGTCCCTGACGTTCCAGGCGAGGCGTTTCCCGTCGCGGTCGGTGATGACGCCGCGCAGGATGTGGCGCGTCGCGGCGATGACCGCGGCGTCGTCCGGCGCGCGGCTGAGGTCGGCCGAGCGGATGACCTGCCAGTAGCCGGCGCC
>DAINSJ010000130.1:0-2610 GCA_036741375.1 Candidatus Limnocylindrales bacterium | reverse complement strand
GGTCCGAGAGCGCGATCAGCAGGCCGACGACGACCGCATTCGCGAGCAGCGACGATCCGCCGTAGCTGATGAACGGCAGCGTGATCCCGGTGAGCGGGACGAGCTTCAGATTGCCGGCCGCGATGATGAAGGCCTGGACGCCGACGACGAGTGACAGGCCGGCGGCGAGAAGCGCCCGGAACTCGTCCGGCGCCGCGGCAGCGATCCGCAGGCCCCGCTCGATGACGACGAGGTACAGCCCGAGGATCGCAAGGATCCCCACGAGGCCGAGCTCCTCGCCGAGGGCCGCGAACGGGAAGTCCGTGTGGAGGGCCGGGATCGGCGGCCGGCCCCCGATCGTCGGAAGGCCGTTGCCGAGGCCAGTCCCAAGCAGGCCGCCCCTGGCAAAGGCGTGGAGGGCCTGGACGATCTGGTAGCCGGCGCCGAGGGGGTCCGCAAACGGGTTCAGCCAGACGTCCACCCGCGTCCGGACATACCCGAGCAGCTCGTAGACGGCCACGCCGCCGACGCCGGCGGCCACGGCCCCGAGCAGAACGTAGCTCGCCCGGGCCGTTGCGACGTACAGCAGAAGCAGGAAGACCAGGAAGAAGAGCAGCGCGGCGCCGAGATCGCGCTCTACCACCACGATGCCGAGGGCGACGGCCCACATGGCGACCATCGGCGCGAGATACGGCAGCGGCGGCAGGCGAAACGGTCCGACCCGCGTGGACTCCTCCACGAGCAGCGGCCGGTTCTCGGAGAGGTAGCCGGCCAGGAAGATGACGAGGAGGACCTTGAGCAGTTCGGAGGGCTGACCCGTCAGCGGCCCGATCTGCAGGTTCAGCCGCTGGCCGTTGATGTCGCGACCGAAGAGGAATGTGACCAGGAGCAGGCCGACGCCGACGGCAGCCCACGTGTACTTGTATCGCCGCAGCCACGCATCGTTGCGAACCGCGATGGCGAGGCCGGTGACGATGGTCACGCCGACGAGGAGCCACACCAGCTGCGTTTGCGCGAGACCGCCGAGGCTGCCGGCGAGGTTCTGCGGCAATCGTTCCATGAGGAGGAGCCCGATCCCGCCAAGGAGGCCGATCGTCGGCAGCAGGATCTGGTCGGTTCGCCGGCCGGCGATGACCAGCACGACGTGCGCCGCGAGGAGTGAGCCGATATAGGCAACAAGGATCCCTGCGTTCGCGGGCAGAAGCATGTTCACGTGGCTCGCGTCGCCAACCAAACGTGCCGCGGCCAGGCGCTGCGTCGCGCCGAGCGAGACGCTCCCGACGTATAGGGCGAGCGCGACGATCGCGAGCAGCCCCAGCTCTCGGCGCCGGAAACGGGGTCGCACGTGGGAAAAGATCGAGCGGGGCCGCTCCCCCGCCGTCGGCCGAAGTGCGAGCGGTCCGGCCGTCATCGCTTCACCCGGTCCAGCCGCAGTCGGACCTGGCCCAGCTGGAGCTCGTCACCGAACGCGATCGGGGCGAGCCCGTCGACGGCGTTGCCGTTCACGAAGGTCCCGTTCGTCGACCCGGCGTCCTCGACGTACCACGCACGGCCCCGGAAGGTCAGCGTCGCGTGGGTGGTCGAGACGAAGTCGTCCTCGAGAACGATCGCGTTGTTCACGTCGCGCCCGAGGGTCGCGACGGCGTCGAGGCCGAAGGAGGTGCCCACGGCCGGCTCGCCGCTCGGCGATGCCAGGACCGTCAGCCGGCCGAGCTCGGTGCCCGGTTCGCTCGTCGCCGCCCGCAGGTCGCGCAGCAGGACGCGCACAACCGCCGCGAGAAACAGGTACAGCAAGCCGAGGAACAGGAGGCGCAGGACCCAGACGGCGAGAAGGGCTGGATCCATCCGCTAGGAGACGGCCGCGCCTGCGTCGCCCGAGGCCCGGGGATCCTTGAGCTCGGCCGGCGACGACCCGAGGACGAGCACCGTGTCGCCCATGCCGATCTCGTCGCCGGCCCCGAGCACGACCTCCCGGATTCGCTGGCCGTTCACCCGTGTCCCGTTCGTTGATCCGAGGTCCGTGAGCACGAGCACGCCGTCGCGTCCGTGCAGCCGGGCATGTTGCCGAGACACGCGTCCGTCGCGCAGGACGAGGTCCGAGTCAGAGGCGCGGCCGATCCGCAGCGGCCGCGCGGACACGGGGACCGTCTTCGGCGGCTGGTTCGGCTCGCGAATCTCAAGGACGGCAGACACGGCCCGGACCGCCGGCACCTCGTAGACGCTCGTATCCGTTGGGACCTCGTGTCCCGGATCGGACCTGGACGCCGACGAGAGCCGAGCCTCGACCTGGACCTCGCCGCGCGGGATCGCCGCATCCGCATGAAAGGCCACCCGCGGCTTGCCCCGCAGCTCGAGCCGGTGGGCCCGCGCGAATGACAGCGCATCGGACGCGAGATCGGCCGCCACAGCATCGAGTGGCGTGAGTGACACGAGATCCTCGGGATTCACGAAGACGGTGAAGCGGTCCGGAGCCTCGTTGCGGTGGTCGCCGTCCCCGCGACCGCTCTCCATCGCACGCTCGATCCGGCGTAGCACCTGGATCGGCTGCAGCCGGGTTCGGAACAGGCGAGCGGTGGGGCGTTCGACGAGGCGCTCGAAGAAGCGTTCGACGCGGGACATCGATCGCATGGC
>DAINSJ010000129.1:2238-4971 GCA_036741375.1 Candidatus Limnocylindrales bacterium | reverse complement strand
TGAGCCTCAGAACCAGGTCGTGCACCACGGATCGTCGACCGTCTTGAACAGGCGGTCCGCCTCGGCCAGCGCCCCCGGTCGGTGCTCGGTCGCCCCGCCGGCGCGGGTGATGTCGGCCAGTCGAGTGCCACCGAGCGAGGCGGCGCCAAGGGCTCGCGCCGTCATCGCCAGGTCGGGGGCCGCGTCCGTCCGACGGCAGCGTGCGCCGTCGGTCCCGGTCTCCAGGCGGTAGCGTCCCGCCGCCGGGCCGGCAACACCGCCGAGGTCGTCGACGACCTCGATCACGAGATCCCCGTCGTGCTCGTAACGGCGCTCGCCGAGCAATCGCTCGACGTCGTAGGGCCGGACCCAGAGAAACTCGGTGAGCCCGGTCACCCGCGCGGCACGGGCATCCGACAGGTACCACTGGATCGGCTCGCGTGACCGGCGGGTCTCCGCTTTGATCGTTGCGACGAGGTCGGCCTGGAGCAGGTAGCGCCACAGGTCGAGCTCCGCATCGAGGGTCGCCCCATGCAGCTCGTCGACGAGGATCGTGTTCTCGGGGATCCCGTCCTCCCAGTGCTCTTCGCCCTTGTACCGGACGTAGCCGTCGGGGACGCCCGCTGCGTCCCGGTGGATCGCGACCTGGCCCTGCCAGCGCGGCCGTCCCGGCGTCTCGACGAGGCCGAGGTCGATGTCCCACCAGTAGTCGAGCCGGGCGAGCTCGCCCGTCTGGCCGGCGTGATATTGCCGATAGATCTCGGGGATCAGCTCACGTGCGGCCTTCGCCCGGACGATCTCGACCGAGCCGGCCGGCTCGCCGAGGAATCGCCCCGCGCGGGTGCGAAGGGTCCACTTGGCCTGCCACGTCGCGGGGCCGTAGCCGAACCGTCCGTAGATCGGCCACTCGGACGCGATGAGGACGCTGGCGACATCGCCGCGCTGCACGCCGGCCTCGATGTCGCGGGCGATCATCTGGGTCAGGATGCCGTGACGGCGGTGCGTGGAAAGGACGGTCACCGCGGTGACCGCGCTGACGGGCACCTGCGCTCCGCCGGGCATCGTCAGCTGCGTCCCAAACGTCCGGAACGTCCCGACCATCGCGTCGCCGTCGAACGCGGCCGACGTTCGGTCCAGCTCCAGGTACTTGCCGCGGGCTTCCGCGGCCGCCTCCGGATCGGTCGGCCAGATGAAGAAGCCGGCGCCCACGGCCGCGTACCAGGCGACGATCTCGTCGTGGTCGATCGCTCGAATGGTGATGGGCACGGCGGGCACGATACGCGGCTCAGGGACCACTCGGCAACCGGATTCTGGACGACCGCCCCGCCCCTTGCTCCAGGGCCCGTGGACTACCGTTGGGCAGGTGGTGGCGATGCGCTGCAAGGTCCATCGAGGCCGGCCCGTATGTAGGGCATGATGGACAACGACCTCCGCGACCGGGCCGCGGACCGTGCGGACCGCGACCATGCGACCGACGTCTACCGGCTCGCATACGGCATCCTCCGCGATCCCGACGAGGCGATCGACGCGACGCATGATGCCTTCGCCCGGGCGTGGGAGCGCTGGGAGCAGTACGACAGCCAGCGGCCGCTTCGGGCCTGGCTCCACGGGATCGTCGTCAACATGGCCCTCGACCAGCTTCGGCGTCGCCGCGTCCGTCGGCTTGCCCTGCCGGTTCTCGGCCGGGCGAGCGTGGCGGAGATCGGCACGGGCGCCGGCGCCGATCCGGGGGCATCGCGATCTCGGCCGACGGTTCGAGGATCTTCGCGCTCGGCGTCGATGGAAACCCCGCCTCGGCGGCGATGGTCGGATCGGCCGGTGTGTTCGTCTTCGACGCGACGTCCCTCGCTCCGATCGGCCACTGGGCGCCCACGGCGGACTTCGTGTCGATCGCGATCAGTCGGGATGGTCGGTCCGTGTATGCCGCCGGAGCACCGGACACGGGCGCCGACGGGCGAGATACGGGCCAGCCGAGCTCGATCACGGTCTTCGATGCGGCAGACGGGACCGTCAGGCTCGTCGCGGGCCAGCTCGGTCAATCCACGCTCACGTTCCCCAGCAGCCTGCTGCCCTGAGAGCTCCGCTACACGCCGACGCAGGCCTCGTTCCAGCGCTGGACATCGGCGATCTCGCGTTCCCAGCCGAGAACGGACAGCGTCGCGGTCGAGAGCGCGAATCGGCGACCCTCGATGGGCGGCAGGTCGAGCCACCGCGCCGCGAGGATCCGCAGCACGTGGCCGTGCGCGAAGCACAGGACGTCGCCCGCCGCGGCCAGGACCCGCTCGATGACCCGGTCGGCGCGAGCGCAGACATCATCAATCGTCTCGCCGCCGCTCGGGCCGTCGCCCCAGATCGACCACCTGGGCCGCTCCAGGCGGATGTCCTCCGTGGTGCGGCCTTCATCCGCGCCGTAGTCCCACTCCCGGAGATCGTCGACCAGCTCCACGCGAGCCCCGAATCCGGCGATCCGGCAGGTGTCGAGCGCTCGGACGAGCGGGCTCGAGAGGACCTCGGCAAAGGCCTGCTTGCCGATCTTGCGACCGACGGCGACCGCCTGCGATCGACCGAGGTCCGTCAGCGGGATGTCCGTTCGGCCGGTATGCCGGCCATTCTTCGCCCATTCGGTCTCGCCGTGGCGGACGAGCCACAGGCGGGGCCGTCGGGCATCGACGTCGTCGGGCCTCGGCAGGGTCACGTCGCGGATGCTGGGCGGTCGCCGTGGCGACGTCAATCGGGATCCGCGCCGGACCTAGA
>DAINSJ010000129.1:0-2138 GCA_036741375.1 Candidatus Limnocylindrales bacterium | reverse complement strand
GTGGGCGGTCGTGCTGCTCCGAGTGGCCTGGAATCGGTTGGCGCCGGGCAGCCCGTACCGAACCTAGTCGACGTACTGCAATGGCGTGACCGAGAAGTCGTCGGGAAGGGTCACACCAGTGCTGTGATTCGGGCAGTAGCCGTTCGGGTTCTTGTCGAGATATTGCTGGTGGTATTCCTCGGCGAAATAGAAGGGCGGAGCCGGGGGTCCCACGATCTCGGTCGTGATCGGCCCGAAGCCGGCCGCCGTCAGGCGGTCCTGGTACATCTCGCGTGAGGCGTCGGCGATCCGGCGCTCGTCGTCGTCGTGGGCGAAGATCGCGGACCGGTAGTGGGTTCCCGTGTCGTTGCCCTGGCGCATGCCCTGGGTCGGGTCGTGGCTCTCCCAGAAGATCTTGAGGAGCTGCTCGTAGCTGACCTGCGCCGGATCGAAGACGACGCGGATCGTCTCGGCATGGCCGGTCCTGCCGCTGCGGGCCTCGCCGTAGGTCGGGTTGGGCGTGAAGCCGCCCTGGTAGCCGACGGCAGTGACCCAGACCCCGGGGACCTGCCAGAAGGTCTTCTCTTCGCCCCAGAAGCAGCCGAGCGCGAACTCTGCGACTTGGTAGCCGTCCGGGTAGGGACCCGCGAGCGGATTGCCGAGGATCGTATGGAGTCCGGGCTTGACGATCGGCTCGGACCGACCCGGTAAGGTCTTCGTCGGATCGGGCATGGTCGCGGGCTTGTTGAGGAACCACATGGCGGTGAAACTCCTTGGAGCGAGGCTCCAGTTCAGTCTAATCACCGAGCCCGTTTGCACCCTGGCCGAGCCGTACGCCCCTTGTTTGGCGGCGGCGCGGTGCTAGCCTCCGGCCGGGATGGGAAGCGGATTGCCAAGCGCCGGTCTGCCCCGAGGCGACCTGTCGCCGACGCAGCGGGCAGTCCGCTACGCGATCCTCCGGATGGTCATCCGGACCGCTGCCCGGCTCCTGTTCCGGTTGCGCCTCGTCGGCGGCGAGCGGATCCCGGCCGGCCCCGCGCTGTTCTGCTTCAACCATCTCGGCTGGCTCGACCCGATCGCGATTATGACGACGTTTCCGTCGACGGTCAGGATCTATTTCTACGGGCCGAAGGAGACCGACCTCCGCCACGGCGTTCGGAACCGGATCATCCTGTGGTCGGGGATCGCGGTGCCCTTTCGACCGGACAAGGACGACCTGCGCACCGCCATGCGGCGCGCCGAGGCCGTCTTCGACTCCGGCGCGATCCTGGCGATCGCCGCCGAGGGCGAGATCCACGTCCACGAGGGCGATCTGCTGCCGTTCCACGATGGTGCGGCGTACCTCGCGCTCCGCGCGCGCGTGCCGATCGTGCCGGTCGCCATCACGGGCACGTCACTGGTCGGCTTCCGGCGAACGATCACGGTGCGAATCGGGGAACCGATCGCGACCGGACCACGCCCAACGCGCGCGTCCGTCGCCGACTACACGGCCCTGACGTGGCACGCGGTCCGCGACATGGTGGCCGGCGATCGGGACCTGCCGATGCCCGGGCCGTTCGGGCGGTGGTTCAGCGACGTCTTCAACGACTGGGGGCCGGGCGGCCGGGACGCCGCAGGAGCCCGCGTGGGCCCGAGGCCAGACCAGGTTCCGCGGCCGGTCATCGCGATCCCGGCGAGCCCGCCCGGCTGATGAGGGGCTCTGGCATACTCGGCCGGGATCGCCCGCCCCGCGGCGATCGGGCACCAGAGGAGCGCATTTGGCCGCGACGGGCCTCTCCGCCGACCCAAATGAGTACCGCCGGCGACTTGGCGACCAGCCCGACGACCAGCTCGATCGCTGGGTCGCCGAGCTGATGCGCGACATCGTGAAGCGGCGCGGCATCGTGAAGGTCGTCGCGGACTTCCGGAAGTCCACCGAGTTGTCCGAGGCCGAATTCGAACGCGTGTTCGCTTCTGGCGGTGGTGCACCATCGACGATCGGCCGCGACGCGCGCGGCGACCTGATCGTCCCGACGATCAGCCTCTTTGCCCTGGTGCCGGGCACGCGCTCGCAGGTCCGCGACAGCCGGGCCCGCCTGATCGACTACCTCGTCGCCAACTTCGAGGAGCTCGTGTACGTCTGAGCGGATCGGCGGCCTCCTCCGGCTCACGCATCCGTT
>DAINSJ010000128.1:0-5022 GCA_036741375.1 Candidatus Limnocylindrales bacterium | reverse complement strand
ACCGGCTCGCCGTGTGAGACGAGAACATGCTCGAACGGCAGCTCGAGGAGGGCTCGAAGCGCCGGCCGCACCCGCTTCTCAAGGACGGGCGTCCACCAGATCCGGAGGACGCCATCCTGGGCCGTCATCCCGTCGGCGAACACGATCGCTCGCTGCTCCGGCAGGTATAGCGGCCGCTCGAGGCCGCCGCGGCCGTCGAACAGGGCCACCAGCCCGCCGGGTAGAACCGCGTCCGGCAGGATCGGCTCGAGCTCGACCCGCGGCGCCTCGCCCTTCCAGAACAGCCACGGGCCATGGGCGGGCACCTTGTACCAGTGGGCGAAGAGGTCGACGTCGCGGACGTGGTCGGGCTTCAGGACGACGATCCGGGTCGGCCGTTTCGCCTCGAGCCGCCGGTAGACCTCGGCGCCCTCCATGGGCGGGGGAGCCAGCGGGTCGAGCAGGACGACCTCGCCCCCTGATTCGACGACGAACGACGCGACCACCGGCTGCCAGTCCGCGTCCTCGGTCCATTCCCAGTGCGGCTGCCGCCACAGCCACAGCCCCGGCGCGACGTCGCGAATCTCGATCGTCATGACCGCCCGATCCTACCAATGCGGGGTCGGCGGCGAGCGTTCCGGGGCCCTCGGATTACACTCGTCGGGCCCAGAACGTCCGATGACCTCGCACCTGGAGCGTACCCAACCGTGACCTCAATCCTCGCCCGGCTGAACGGGCCATCTGACCTCCGAGGCCTCAACGAGGCCCAGCTCGCGACCCTCGCCGCCGAGATTCGCGAGACGATCGTCGCGACCGTCGCCAAGACCGGCGGGCACCTCGGCTCGTCACTGGGCGTGGTCGAGCTGACGATCGCGCTGCACCGGCTCCTCGATTCGCCGCGCGACAAGATCGTCTGGGATACCGGCCACCAGGCCTACGCCCACAAGCTCCTGACCGGCCGCCTGGAGCGCTTCGGGACGCTTCGCCAGATCGACGGCATCGGCGGGTTCCCGCGCCGCTCCGAGAGCGAGCACGACGTTTTCGACGGCGGCCACGCCGGGACGGGCCTGTCGATCGCCGAGGGCCTCGCAGCCGCACGGGACATGCGCCATGGGATGGAGCGAATCGCGGTCGTCGTCGGCGACGCGGCACTGATGGCGGGCCTCTCGCTCGAAGCCCTCAACGACATCGGCCACCGCGGCACCCCGATGCTGATCATCCTCAACGACAACGAGATGTCGATCAGCGCCACGGTCGGTGCCTTCTCCACGTATCTCTCGAAGATCAAGCTCAGCTCGGCCTGGCAGCAGAGCAAGTCGGTCTACGACACGCTCGTCGAGAAGATCCCGTTCATCGGCCACTCGGCGCTGATGTGGAGCCAGCGCCTGCGACGGTCGGTCGTGAACCTCGCCAGCCCCGGCCAGCTGTTCGAGGACCTCGGGATCACGTACATCGGCGTCATCCCCGGCCACGACCTGCACGCGCTGCTCGTGACCTTCAGCCGCGTCCTGGAGCTCAAAGGCCCGGTCATCGTCCACGTCCGAACCCAGAAGGGCCGCGGCTACCGACCCGCCGAGACGGACCAGGTCTCCTTCCATGGCGCCGCGCTGCCGCCGATGGAGGTCGCGCCGGCGATTCGAGCTTCGACCGCCGCGCGGCCCGCAATGGCCGCGGCGCCGAGAATCGCGCCCGGCGCACCCCATGGCGCGGGTTCGAATGGCGACGCCCTCGCGCCGGCCACTCCCGCGAGCGCCGCCGCGAAGCCGCCGAACTACACGTCGGTCTTCGTGTCGGAGCTCATCGAGCTCGCGAAGACCGATCGGCGGATCGTCGCGATCACCGCGGGCATGCCGACGGGCACGGGCCTTGCGCGATTCCAGGCCACGTATCCCGAGCGCTTCCTCGACGTCGGCATCGCCGAGCAGCACGCGGTCACGATGGCGAGCGGCCTGGCGATCGGGGGCATGCGCCCGGTTGTCGCGCTCTACTCGACGTTCCTGCAACGAGCCTTCGACCAGACGGTCCATGACGTCTGCCAGAACGACCTGCCGGTGCTCCTCGCGGTCGACCGGGCGGGCCTCGTGGGCGAGGACGGCACCTCGCACCAGGGCATGTTCACGATCCCGGCCCAGCGCCAGCTGCCGCAGCTGATCGTCGCAAGCCCGAAGGACGAGCAGGAGCTTCGATCGCTGCTGCACACCGCCTTTGGGCAGGAGCACCCGTTCGCGCTCCATTACCCGCGCGACCCCGGCTTCGGCCTGCCAAACGTCGAGCCGCCGACGATCCCGGTCGGCCGTGGCGAGGTCCTCCGCGAGGGCCGCGATCTCCTGTTCGTCGGCTTCGGCCCGATCGTGATGCGGGCGATGGACGCGGCCGAGACGCTCGCCGCCGAGGGCTGGTCGATCGGCGTGATCAACGCCCGCTTCGTCAAGCCGCTCGATCGCCAGCTGATCCTCGACCAGGCCCGCGGCAAGAAGCTCGTCGTGACGTTCGAGGAGAGCGTCGTGACCGGCGGCTTCGGCAGCGCGGTCCTCGAGGCGTTCGAGGAGGCGCGCCTGCTGGACCCGGCGTATCGCGAGGTGCCGATCAAGATCGTCGGGCTGCCCGCCGACCGCTTCGTCGACCACGGCTCGGTCGTGGATCTGCGCCGCATCCTGCGCCTCGACGCGCCGGGGCTCACCGAGCAGATCCGAGAATCGGCCGCCGCGCTGCGGCTGACGCCCTCGCTGGAGGAGCGCGCACAGACCGTCTAAGCAAGCGTTCAACAAGCGGCGTGTGCCACGATGGATCGATGAGCCGAGCCGCAGGCACCGTGCCGCGCGCGCACCGAGTGCGCCTCGACGAGCTGCTCGTCGAGCGCGGGCTCGCAGAGACCCGCAGCCGTGCCCAGGCAATGCTCCTCGGCGGCCGCGTTCGCGTCGGTGACGGCGACGCGGCGCGACGCGACCGGAAACCCGGCGATCTCGTGGATCCCGATGTTCCGGTCACCGTCGAGCAGCCGGACCCGTACGTGAGCCGGGGAGGGCACAAGCTGGCCGCGGCGCTGGATGCGTTCGGGATCGACCCGGCCGGGCGAGTTTGCCTCGATGTCGGCGCTTCGACGGGCGGCTTCACCGACGTTCTGTTGCAGCGCGGCGCGCGGCGCGTCTACGCTCTCGACGTGGGGAGGGGACAGCTCGCCGAACGACTCCGCAACGATCCGCGGGTCGTGTCGATGGAGCGATTCAACGCCCGGGAGCTCCGCGCCGACGCCCTGCCCGAGCCGGTCTCGCTGGCGAGCGTCGACGTCTCGTTCATTTCCCTTGGGCTTGTCCTCGGACCGATGGCGTCCGCGTTCGGCGAAGAGAGCGGCGAGATCGTCGCACTCGTGAAGCCGCAGTTCGAGGCCGGTCGGGGCGAGGTCAAGGGCGGCGTCGTTCGGGATCCTGTTGTGCACGCCCGGGTGCTCGCGAGGGTCGCGGGCCAGGCGGCCGAGCTCGGGCTGGAGCCGTTCGGGGCAATCGCCTCGCCGATCCTGGGCCCCGAGGGCAATCGCGAGTTCCTCCTGGCGATGCGTGTTGCTGCATCAGGCGATCGAGGGCCAAGGAAGTTGGACCCGGCACTCCACGCGCGGATCCAGGACGTGGTCGGGGCCGGGGCATGAGCGACAGCACGCGCGACAGCGCCCACGCGGCCGGCGCACCGGTCCGCCGGATCGGATTTGCCTACAACCCGACAAGCGAGGCGGCCAGCGAGCTTCGCGAACGGGCTGCCGGCTGGCTCGAGATGCAGGGCCTGACGCACTGGGCATCGGCGGCGGCGGATCGCGAGACGCTCCACCGGGAGCTGCCGGGCACCGACGTCCTGATCGTGCTCGGCGGGGACGGGACGTTCCTCCGCGCAGCGCGCGCCGTGATCGACGACGACGTGCCGCTCCTCGGGATCAATGTCGGCAAGGTCGGCTTCCTCTCGAAGGTCGAGGCGAACGAGCTGGAACGCGTCCTCGGGCAGCTCGTGGCCGGCGACTACGGCCTCGAATCGCGGATGGCGCTCGAGGGCCGGATCATCCGTGGGGGTGAGGGTGCGGCCGAGGCGGAGGCGGCCGCCTCGAGCGCCTCGTCGGCGGCCTCGGTCCTCGATCTCCATCCCGCCCTGAACGACATCGTCGTCGCCCGCGGGTCGCTCGCCCGGGTCGTCCGCGTCGAGGTCTCGATCGACGGCAGCCACGTCGCGACGTTCGTCGCCGACGGGCTCGTCGTCGCCAGCCCGACCGGCTCGACCGGCTACTCGTTCTCGGCCGGCGGCCCAATCCTGGACCCGACCGCGCGGAATCTCGTCGTCACCCCGATCGCGGGCTACCTCACGACGATCCGCTCGGTCGTGGTCGGCCCTTCCGCCGTCGTTCGATGCCGGATCCTGGATGCGCTCGAGGCGCTTGTCTCCGTCGACGGCCGCGAGGACCTCCCGATCCGGGTCGGCGACGTCGTCGAGGTCCGGGCGATCGACCGCCCGATCCGCTTCGTCGAGCCGGCGGGTTCGCTCCCGTTCTGGGACCTCCTCCGCCACAAGGTGGAGCTGCTGCCGTCGTGACCGAGCGCCTCGGCGAAGGCTCGGAGGCGAGCGCCGTCACTCCCGCCTCGGACCGGGCAGGCCGCCTGCTCGAGCTCGCGGTCACGGACCTGGCGCTGATCGATCGGTTGCGACTTGCGCTCGAGCCCGGCCTGAACGTGCTCACCGGCGAGACCGGCGCCGGCAAGAGCCTCCTCATCGATGCCCTCGGGCTTGCGCTCGGCGCCCGTGCCGATGTGTCCCTCGTTCGCCACGGTGCCGAGTCGGCGCGCGTCGAGGCACTGTTCGACCGCCTTCCCGAGCCCCTGATCGCGTCGCGGGAGATCGGCGCCGCCGGTCGTTCGACGGCGCGAATCGACGATCAGACCGTCACCGCGAGCCGCCTCGCCGACACCGTCGGCCCGCTCGTCGAGATCCACGGCCAGCACGAGCAGTCGCGACTCCTCGACGAGCGCTGGCAGCGCGACCTCCTCGACGCCTACGGCGACCACGCCG
>DAINSJ010000127.1:0-5031 GCA_036741375.1 Candidatus Limnocylindrales bacterium | reverse complement strand
CTGCTAGCATCGAGACGTGACCGTTGCCGCCGTGATTCTTGCCGCGAGCGCCGAATCCGCGCTCGCCGATGCTGAGGGTCAGGCCCGCGTCAGGCGCCTCGCCGACGCCGCGTGGTCCGGTGGCGCGCTCCCGATCGTGGTCGTGGCACCGGAGGTCGACGGCAAGGTTGCCGCGGCGCTCGCGGGTGCCGCCGTGACGCTCGCCGAGCCGGCACCGCTCGAGCAGGGCCCGGCCGCCCAGATCGCCCGCGGCATCATGGTCGCCACGGCGACGGTCCGCGACGTCGACGCCGCGCTGATCTGGCCCGCTCGCATGGTGTGGGTGGGGCCCGAGACCGTGACGTCCCTCATCGAGGCACACGGGCTGGATCTTTCGACGATCCTGAGACCGGCTTTCGACGGCACGGCGGGCTGGCCCGTCCTGCTGCCACTCGCGGCGGCGGCAGGCCTGGAAGGCATGCCCCCGGACCGCATGCCGGACGCGATCATCGACGACCTGGCCGCGGAGACCTCGGTGCGCCTCATCGAGCTCGGCGATCCAGGGACGATCCACGACGCATCGGTCGCGCGCGCGGATCTGCCAGCTTACCAGGGGCCATCCGAGCCCCCGGCCGCGCATTCGCACGAATGGGGCGCGGGACTTGCGGACGAACCCGAGGATTCGCCGCTCGAGGGTCCCGCGCTCGCGCCGTACGCTCAGGCCGGCGAAGCGGAGCCCGACCCGACCGGCTGACCCCGCCCGAGGCTCACGCGAGCGCCGCTCGAGCGCGGTCGCGCATGCGCCCGACCGGGACCGTTGCGATGGCGATGCCTCCCACCACGAGCAGGACGCCCAACAGCTGGGCGAGTGACGGTTCCTCGTCGAGAAGGAAGCGCGCCAGGATCACCGTCGCGACCGGCTGGGCCAGGAGGATGATCGAGACGAGGGACGCCGGTAGCCGCGGCAGCGAGATCCCGATGACCAGGTACCCGATCGACTGGGACGTGATGCCCACGAGGGCGAGCCAGCCGTGGCTCGGCCAGTGGGGCACCGGATCGAGCTCGCCGAGCAGCAGCCCGACGACGATCGCGACGACCGCCGTCGAAGCCGTCGAGATCGCGACGGGTCCCGCGGGCCGGCGCAGGTCGCGGCCGCCGCGCCGGATGACGAGCAGGTAGCCCGCGTACGCGAAGGCGGTGAACGTGCCGAGCGCCACGCCGAGCGGCGGATTCGAGCCGTACGCGCCGCTCCCCACGACGCCGGAGATGAGGACCGCACCCATGAGCACCACCGGGAGCGCCAGAAGCGCGGACCGCGGTGGCTTCTCGCGGAATACCGCCCAGGCGACGAGCCCGACGACGAGGACCTGGAGGTTGCCGAGGACGGTCGCGAGGCCGGCCCCGACGACGTCGACGGCGTGGTGCCACGACAGCAGGTCGGCCGCGAAGAAGACGCCGGCGAGGATGGAGAGCCGAACCACGAGTGGCGGCAGCGGCCCGTAGCGGCGATGCTCGAGGTACGCCACGGCGGCGAGAATCGGCAATCCGTACAGGCACCGGAACACCGTCGCGGTCGCCGGGGTCACCTCGGCGAAGCGGTAGAAGATCCCCGAGAACGCGATGCACAGTGCGCCGAGCAGCGCCGCGAGACGGGGACGTCGCGCGATCGGCTCGAGGATCCCGAGCCCGCTCCCGGGCTCGCTCAGCGGATCTCCGATTCGAAGCCGGTCTCGACCGGCCGCGCCCAGCGATCCCGCGTCTGCGAGCGGACGAAGCCCTCGCTCAGGTACAGGCCGAGCGCGCCTTCGTTTCGGCCATTCACCGACAGGAAGACGTGCTGGGCGCCGATCTCGCGCAGTCGCCGCACACCCCAGCGCAGGAGCTGACGGCCAATCCCCCGGCCCTGTCGATCCGGGCGAACGCCGATCGTCCAGATCTCGGCATCGGGACCCACCGCCCCATCGATCCGCTCGGGCGTGGTGGCACAGAAGCCGACGAGCTCACCGTTCTCGGTCTCCTCGACCAGCAGGGTGTCGGCATCCTCGATCGTTGGGTCGTCGGGGACCGAGTCGATGGCATCGTCGGGGATCTGGAGCGGCGTGGCGTGGTCGGCAAAGGCCACGTTGAACAGCTCGGCCCACGCCCGCGTGTCCCGGGTGCGGTCGAACGGACGAGCCGCGTACCCCGCGGGCCAGGCCGGCGGATCGATCGTTGTCGCATCCGGAAGCTCGAGATCCCACAGGGTGGAGTGGAACCCGAATCCGGTCGCTCGCAGGAATGCGTGGCCGTCCGCGTCCGCCGGCAGGACGCCCACAAGCAGGTTCGGCCGTCCTCGTTCGCGCTCGATGGCCAGGCCGGCCTCGACGAGCGATCGGCCGATCCCCGTTCGTCGGTCCTTCGGCCGCACGACCACGACCTTGAACTCCGGCGAGATGAACCCCAGGAGATCGCCGTCCTCGCCGAACGCTCCGGCGACGGGGCTCGGGGCAAATTCGAACGAGCGCATGAAGAACTTCGCCTCCGGGTCCGAAGAGGCCCGGAACTCCCCGGCGAGCCGTCCCCGATCGACCTCGGCTTCGAGGGCAGGGCGGTCGGCGCCGACGATCGACCGAATGATCACCGCCCGATCAGGGCTTTGTGGGCGGCGCCGCGGGGGTCGCTGAGTCGATGTTCGGGGCAGCTCGTCCTGGCATGCCGACAAACTTCAAGCCGAGCTCAGCGTACTGGGCCGGGTCGGGCGGCGATGGCGCCTCGAGCATGAGGTCCGCGCCCGACTGCGTCTTCGGGAAGGCCATGACTTCGCGAATGTTCGTCTGGTCGGTGAAAAGGGCAGCCCAGCGGTCGATGCCGATGGCGATGCCACCGTGCGGCGGTGCGCCGTACTCGAACGCGGTGAGCATCGCCCCGAACATGTTCTGCATCCGCTCGAGGCTGTAGCCCTGCAGGGCGAAGCTCCGTTCGAGCAGGTCGCGGCGCCAGATCCGGATCGAGCCGCCACCGAGCTCCCAGCCGTTCAGAACCAGGTCGTACTGCATCGCCCGGGCGCGGCCTGCAGGATCCTCCGGGCTTGGCTTCGAAACATCGCCCGAGGCCGTGGCCAGCAGGGACTCGTCCTCCGCGAGCACGCCCGAGAACGGATTGTGGGTCGCGTCCCAGCGGTTTCCCTCGACGTCCCACTTGTACATCGGGAAGCGATGGACCCAGCCATAGGCGAGCACGCTCGGATCGGCGAGCCCGAGCTGGGCGCCGAGCCTGACGCGGAGCTGGCCGAGGACCTCGTTCGCGACCTCCGCTCGGTCCGCCACGATCAGGACGAGGTCGCCGGGATTGGCGCCGGCGCGGGCCACGAGCCGCTTGGCACCATCCTCGCCGAGGAACTTCGCGATTGGGCCTCGCACGTCTCCTGTCGGCTCGACCGCGAGATGCGCGAGACCCTTGGCGCCGTCGCGCCGGGCCGCCTCGGTCAGCTCATCGATCTCGCGACGCGTCGCGGCTCCGTGGCTGGGGGCGACGATCGCCTTGACGACCCCGCCGCTCGCCAGCGCCTCGTCGAACACGCGGAAGCCAGAGTTGGGGGCGCCGGCCTCGTCGGTCAGCGCCGGAGCGAGGTCAACGAGCTCCATGCCGAATCGCAGGTCCGGCTTGTCGATCCCGAAACGGTCCAGCGCCTCGGCGTAGGTGAAGCGCGGGAACGGCGTGGCCTGGATCGGCCGCTCCGGAACGACCCTCCGACTCACCTCGATGACCATCCGTTCGACGAAATCCATGACGGTCGCCTCGTCGGCGAAGCTCATCTCGAGGTCGAGCTGGGTGAACTCCGGCTGCCGGTCGCCGCGGTTGTCCTCGTCCCGGAAGCAGCGGGCGATCTGGAAGTAGCGATCGATCCCCGCGACCATCAGCAGCTGCTTGAGCTGCTGCGGGCTCTGCGGCAGGGCGTAAACGTTGCCCGGCTGGAGCCGGCTCGGGACAATGAAGTCCCGCGCGCCCTCGGGTGTGCTCTTGATGAGGTTCGGCGTCTCGATCTCGAGGAAGGCGTTCGCGAAATGCACCTCGCGGATGGCTTGAACGAGCTGGCTCCGCAGAACCATCCGACGCTGCATCGGCCCCCGGCGCAGGTCGAGATAGCGGTATTTGAGCCGGATCGTCTCATCGATCGTGGCGTCGGGGTCGTTGATGTAGAACGGCGGCGTCTTCGCCTCGTTGAGGATCGTCAGCTGCGTCGCCCGGACCTCGATCTCGCCGGTCGGCAGCTTCTTGTTCTCGGTTCCCGGCAGGCGCTCCGCGACCGTCCCGACGATCGCGACGACGTACTCGTTCCGCACGCGACTCGCGCTGGCGTGGGCCTCCGGCGCGTCGACGCGATCGATCACGACCTGGGTGATCCCGTGACGATCCCGGAGGTCGAGGAAGATGAGCTGGCCATGGTCTCGCCGACGGTGGACCCAGCCGGCGAGGCGAACCTCGGTCCCGGCATCGGCCGCCCGAAGCTGGCCGCAGCTGTGGCTGCGGTACGAGCTGGAGAGGTCCGGCGGTGCGGACTGAGGGTCGGCCATGGCCCGGGTATGGTATCGGCCTCGCTCTGAGACGGGAGGCTGCGCCCGGATCGCTCGGTCGCGCTAGGTTCGCCCGCGAACCGCCCACGCCCGGGCCGTCAGCTCGATTGATCCGTCGGGCTCGCGCAGGAGCGTCGAGTCGAGGCGGCTCCGCAATCGCTCGCGCGCGGCCGGATCGAGCGACACCACGTAGGCAGGCGCCGACGAGACCCCGACCAGGTGCGGCCTCCAGAAGTCGTCGAAGCTCCGGAAGAGCGTCGGGATGTCGATCGCGGACACCGCGACCTCCTCGAGTCCGGCGTCGACGAAGGCCGCCTCCAGTGGCTCCGGCCGGCACAGCGGGAAGCGGACGCCCTGATCGAGCTGCGCAGCCGCCGGATCAAGCGCCACGGCGGCGTCCCAGAACAGCCGGATGAGCTGCATCTCCTCCGCGTAGTCCCAGACATACCCGGCGATCAGTGAGTCGGGCCGGACAACGCGCCGCATCTCGGCCAGAGCC
>DAINSJ010000126.1:2365-5056 GCA_036741375.1 Candidatus Limnocylindrales bacterium | reverse complement strand
AAGCGTTCAAGGCTGACCTCATCCTCCTCGGCACCCGCGGCCGGACTGGTGTGGCTCGCCTGGTCCTTGGGAGCGTCGCTCGCAACGTCCTCCAACATGCGTCGTCCTCCGTCCTCGTCGTCCGCGAGACGCCGGCGGAGGGAGGCCCAACGGCGCACGCCTGAGTCGTTCGCCGAGCGGTGCCGGCGGCACAATCGCCGTAAATCGGCCGCGCTGGCGAAGCCTCGATAGCCGTCGCAGGCGTTAGCGATCTCTCGGACGAGGTCGCTCTGAGTTGGCCGACCTTCGCGGCGGGATCGAGGTTCCGCTGTGGCGTGATCGTGCCGATTCCTCGACAGCGGGTCCTCGGTTCAAATTCGAGCGCCGGCTCCAACCCTGCGCCGAACCGCCGGGTGGCCGGCGAAGGCTCGGATTCGAGCGACGAGCTGGCGATCCGTGAGCGGGCCGCTCTCCGCGACTCGGATCCTTCGCTCGCGACCGTGTTTGCTGTCAACGGCTCGAACTTCGTCGGCGAAGTGCCCGACGACCTCGCCGTCGCCGACCAGGAGCAGATCGTCGAGCGACAGGACGTGGACGACGCGATCGAAGAAGGCCCGCATGTGTTCGTCGCGACGGCCGTCGCCTTGCCCGTCGTGCTGCGTGGGCGCGCGACCTGTGGCGCGATGACGCCCAGGGACACCCGAGTCAATGCGATGGCGCTTCGTGGATTCGGGACTCCACTGCACGATCCTGGCCGAGTCGGCAGAAATCCAGACTCCGGTCGCGCGGAGATCTGTCATTGACTTCCTCCTAAACGGTGCTGCCTCGCTGACTTCACGGTCAGCTCCGGTCTTGCATTGCGCTACCAAGCGGTGGGGGCCACTTCCGGACCATGACGCAGCCAAGGGATGCCCCGGGCGATGATTCGCGTCACGGACCACCGTGGCGTAGGCGTCGTCCTCGGCGATCCGTCGATCGTCTGCTGCTCACCCCCGGACACGACAGCGAGGACTCCGCTTGGATGGTCACCGCGTTGGGAGCCATGAACTCCCGCACCGTGAGTCGCGGCCATTGCAGGTTCTGATCGTCTGCCATCGCTCGCTCCAATTGCTCTTACGGTCAGGATGGCGTCAAGAGACTGGGTGGGTCGAGGCCGATTCGTCACGACTCAGTAGGCCGAAGGCCCCGCTTTCGGGACTTTTCAGCACAAATTGAACGATGTCGCTGGTGAAAGGTCTTGTATCGCCAGTCGGCCGGAAGGCGCGAGCTTCCGACGCCGGTCAGGCCTCCGCGGGCTGATGGATGACGAGGACGGAAGCGTCGCTGCCGACAAGGACGTTCCGCGCGACACTGCCCAGGACGATGCGCTTGAGGCCGGTCTGCCCCCGGGATCCGACGACGATGAGGTCAGCGCCCGACTCTTGTGCGACGGCAATGATCTCGGCCGCCGCATCCCCCTTGCGCATCTCGGCGTCGGCCCATCTGCCCGCGTCAGCCAAGCGCTTCGCTGATCCCCTGGCAATGTCCAGGTGTTCCGCCTCCGCCTCGGCAACATCCTTGGCGTATTCGTTGAGAACCTGCGCGTACATAGTCGGAGCAATGCCGGTGGTCCATGGGCGCACGACATCGGCGACGCTCACGACTCGAATCGGGACCGAGGCGAAGATCGGCCAGCGGGCCAGGGCATCTTCGGCTGCCGCGGCGGTCGTCGAGCCGTCGGTCGCGAAGACGAGCCGGGCGAGAGTCGATCGTCGCGCGACAAGGACCGGACAAGGCGCGTGGTCGACGACCTCTGCCGACACCGAACCGAGCAGCAGCGACGCGATCGAGCCGTGGCCGCGCGAGCCGGCAATTACCAGATCGGCCGAGAACTCGCGAGCCTGGTCGACCAGCCCGCTCGCCGGTCGATCTCGGAACATGACCGCGTCGACCGTACGGTCGGGAGCCGACAGGCGGCCAACGACCGCGGCTTGTTCGGCTTCTGGCTGCGCGAGTGCGTCCCGCTCTTGGAGCCCCGGAGTCGCCGCCCCTGTCGACCATTTCGGGAGCGCGGCCGGTTCGAGCACGCTGACCACGAGCAACGTCGAGCCGGCCGGCCAATCGATCCTCTCGGCTAGAGCAACGGCCTGCGCCGCCCCAGCGGACCCGTCATAGGCGATCAGGACTCTCATTCGTCGACCCACCGATCTCGTGCCGCGTTCGTCCGCCGAGTCGCCGGTGTGCGCCTCAGCGTCGGTCGTCCGGCTCAGCGCAGCCGAACCTTGGCCTCGTCGAACTGTTCGCCGGTGAGCTCGCCACGCGTGAAGCGCTCACGCAGGAGCTCGTCGGCGGCCGAGCGCGACGTCCCTTCGGACGTGGGGCGGTGAACGATCAGCCAGACCGAGCCAAGAACCACGAGCGCGAAGATGCCCATCCCCGCCAACAACCACCAGCCACCAAGCCCGGCGGCATCCCAGCCATACATCATGTCGTGTTCCTCCACGAGCCATCATGCGGCCGATGGCGGTGGCATCGCGAGTGCCGTTCGGCCCGCAACAGAACCCTACCCGTCGGATATGGTCGGGAGCATCCGGTCGGACGAGGGGGCTGCGGCAACCGCATGGGCCGCATCGGCCCCCTCCGAGGGGACCTTTGGCAGTGGCTCGAAACGCGAACGCGGCGGAAACTCTACCTGGCCCTCGCCGCCGACTTGAATTGACCTGCGACGAGGCC
>DAINSJ010000126.1:0-2265 GCA_036741375.1 Candidatus Limnocylindrales bacterium | reverse complement strand
GGGGCTTCGACACCGTGGTTGTCGGCTCGCGGGGCCTCGGCGCAGTGTCGCGGTTCCTCCAGGGCAGCGTGTCGGAGCATGTCGCGACGCACGCCCATGCCACCGTCCTGGTCGCACGCTGATCGCTGCGCCCGGTGTCGAGCCCGCGCGGCTTGAAACCGCGCGTCGCTCGCCGGTCGCGGCGCTCGAGCGACGGGTGGCCTCCGGACGAGAGCCATTCGGCAGGTGACCCGGGAGGAGCCGCAGGCACACGATAACGCCCCAAGGAAGGTGCTCCATGCGCGTGCTGCTTGCGACAGACGGATCGGGGAGTGCGGCTATCGCTGCCGAGCTCGTCAAGAACATTCGATGGCCCCAGGGCTCGTCGATCGACGTGATTCGCGTGGTCGGCGAACCAAGCCTCGAGGGGATTGTCGGACCGTGGCCGCTCGGTCTCCCGACACCACCCGCCCTGGAGGCGACCGAGGTCGCGGACGCCGAGGATGCCCTTCTCGTCACCGTCCAGCCGCTTAGCAAGCTGGGCCTGAAGACCGCTCATGCGGTCCTCCGCGGCCGGCCCGCGGACGCGATTCTCGAGTGGATCGAGGGCCATCGGCCGGACCTCGTCGTCGTGGGCACTCGCGCGGATTCCGAGCTCACGCAGGCCCTCGTCGGATCGGTCTCGGCCGAACTCGTCGACCGATCGCCCGTTCCGGTGCTCGTCGCACGCCGGCCGACCCTGCAGCGCGTGGTGGTCGCCGTTGACGGCTCGGACATCGCCTCCCGGGCGGTTGCCACCGTCAGGCGCTGGCCGTTCCTCGCTGCGGCGACGATCCGGGTTCTCAGCGTCGCGCCCGCGCCCGTCATGTGGTGGCCGGACGAAGTGAGAGTCGGAGGTCCCGAGCGTCCCACACACGATCGCGATGCGGCCGCCGACGTCCTCTCCGAGCACGACACAATCGCCGCCGAAGCGGCCGCAAGGCTCTGCGCCGCCGGGTTCCAGGCGCACTCCGAGGTTCGGGCGGGTTCACCGGCACCCACGATTGTTGCCTTCGCGAATGAATGGCAGGCCGACCTCGTCATCATGGGCTCGCACGCTCGGACGGGCGTTGCACGAGTACTGCTGGGAAGTGTTGCCCGCAATGTGTTGCATCACGCGAGCGGCTCCGTGCTCGTGGTCCGCCAACATGCGGACCCCGTGCGAGGCAGGCGGCTGGAGGCGGTATCTCTCCGATGAGTCTCGTTTCGACTCATTGAGGGCGGCGCGCCCGCCTCCCGTTGATGCTGGCTTACGAAGTTGATGCCGGTCTGTCCGAGCAGGCGGGCCAGCCGCGCAAATGCGAGCGGGAAGGCGTCGAACTCACAGTGACACTCGGCGTCTGACGCGCCGATCGACCGACCTCTGCCTCGGCGTAGGTCTCGAGCGCTTCGCCTGTGGCCAGCATGACCGCGATGACCGAGGCGGCCACGGCTTCACCCAGGATCGCGCTGCGCGGACGTCCGTACACCATGGTCAGCGCCGCGGGATCGATCTGGGTCGCCAGCGGGACCGAGGTCGATCGAATCGATCCGGTCTCGAATCGGATCGCGGCATCCATCCCGATCGGGTCGGGACGGACGTCGATCGGTGCGGGTCCGGCCGGCATCTGGGTCTGCAATTACGTCGACGGCACGGTTGCGCGGCTGGGTCCGGTGTCCGGGCGGCTCGGGCCGAAGATCGCGGTCACGAACGCCGAGTTCATCGCCGTCGGCGAGCGAGATGTGTGGGTGACGAGCTCCACGACGGCCTTCGTCACCAGGATCGACGCGGCCACCAACCGCATCGTGGCGTCGATCGAAGGCGGCTACGGCCCGAGCCAGGCCGCGGTGACGGCCGATGCCGTCTGGGTGCCGAATGACCAATTCCCGGCGGTCCAATCGCAATCGACGGCGTCGGCGCGCTTGATCACCCGGATTGATCCGGTGACGAACACCGTCACGGCCACCCTGCCGGGCGACGGCTTCACGTACGCCCGTCAGGTCATCGTCGTGGCCGGCCAGGTCTGGGTGATGGACGACGGCGCAGGCGTGATCTCCCGAATCGATCCGACGACCAACACGATCGTCCAGGAGATTCCACTCGGTCGGCAACTCGGTGGGATGGTCCAGGTCGGCAATGCCATCTGGGTCACGATCCAGGACGGCATCGAAGGCGCGCTGCTCGTGCGAGTCGACCTCACGACGTCGTCGGTGACGACCACGCTGCATGTCGCTGGCTCGGCCCCGGCCACGAGCGGCGTGACGAGC
>DAINSJ010000125.1:0-5076 GCA_036741375.1 Candidatus Limnocylindrales bacterium | reverse complement strand
GTGCCCCGGAATCACAGCTAGTGCGTCAGGCGCTGACGAGCGCACGCCAGGCAGCCGGGTCGCGTCCGGCCGCGAACGCGTTCCCGAAGCGGACAAGCGGGATCCGGAGCAGGCGCTGGTCGGCGAGCAGGCGCGCCGCGAGCTCGGCGTCGTCCATCCGTAGGTAGCCCAGGCCGGCGTCCAGCCAGGCGCTGCCCTCGCGATCGGCCAATGAGGCAGCACCCAGCCGCTCCACGAAGCGCCTGAGCTCGCCGGCCGCCATCGGCTTTCGGCGGATGTCGACGAGGTGGACCGTCATCCGTCGCTCCTTGAAGAACCGGATCGCCGCGCGGGTGGCCTGCGAATCCTCGGTCCCGAAGATCTGGACGGGCGCGGCCGACGGAGGGGACGACGTCGATGCCATGCCGAAAGCCTACCGGGCTACCATCGCCCGGACAGGAGGTAGCGCCCGATGATGGTCTGGTTCACGGTCCAGCTCGAGGATGCGCCCGGCTCGCTCGCCCGCGTCGCCAGCGCCCTCGCGGAGCGCGGCGTGAATATCACCGGGATCGTCGGCGTCGCCGAGGACACCGACGGCGCCTTGATGCTGACGACGTCCGATCCCGAGAAGACCCGCGCCGCCTTCGAGGCCCTTGCCCTGCCGTTCGAGGAGCACGACGACGGCCTGGGCGGCGGCGGCGAACGAATGAGCATCGCCCAGCTGCGGCGCCCCTAGCTGCGACTCGCCCCGACCATGCGCATCGCGACCTGGAACGTCAACTCGCTGAAGGCCCGCCTCGAAGCGGTCGAGAACTGGCTCGCCAGGGCCGCCCCGGACATCCTGCTGATGCAGGAGACGAAGCTCGCCGACGCCGAAGCGCCGGTCATGCCGTTCGCGATGCTCGGCTACCAGCTCGTCCACCATGGCGAAGGGCGCTGGAACGGCGTCGCGATCGCGCTTCGCGACGGCCTGACGCACGAGGATGTCGTCACGAACTTCGGCGATGGGCCGGTCCGCGATAGCTCGGCTGGCGCGACCGTCGCGGTCAGCGAGGAGGACTTCGACCCGTTCGACGAGGCCCGGATGCTGTCCACCGTCGTGCGTGACGGCGACCTGCCGCCGACGCGCGTCGTGACGGTCTATGCGCCGAACGGGCGGGTCGTCGGATCGCCGTTCTACGTCGGCAAGCTCGCCTGGTTCGACCGGTTGCGGCGCTGGCTCGATGAGACCCAGGACCCGGCTCAGCCGCTCGTGATCGGCGGCGACTTCAACGTCGCGCCGACCCCGGACGACGTCTGGAACGAGGCGCGGGCGCATGGCGGGACGCATGTCTCGGAGCCGGAGCGGGCCGCAGTCGCGGCGCTCCGCGACTGGGGTCTGACCGACGCTTACCGCAAGGTGCAACCCGCGAAGGGTCGCTTCAGCTGGTGGGACTACCGGGCCGGCATGTTCCACCGCAACGAGGGCATGCGGATCGATCTCCTCCTCGCGACGGAGCCAATCGCCGACCGGGTCATCTGGGCCGAGATCGATCGCGAGGCGCGCAAGGGGCCGCCGATCCCGTCGGATCACGCGCCGGTGGCGATGGACCTCGATGTCGCCGGGCGCCCGTTCGATGCCGGCTGGGAGAGCGCGCTGGCGCGGATCGCCGCGCGAACCCGGCCGCGCTAGCGAGGCGCGAGGTCGAGCCCGACGTCGCCGGGCGCCGACCTCAGGAGACGGGGATGCGCTTCTCCGGATCGACAAATGGCATCGGTACGACTGTCGCGGTTCGGGTCCCCCACTCCGTCTCGACTCGCACCTTGGTGCCATTCGTCGCCATCGCGGCCGGGAGCCAGCAGTAGCCGATGTTCCGCTCGAGGCGCGGCGAGTAGATCGCGGAGGTGGCCTTCCCGATGCGGCCGCCGCCGCCGAGCGCCGTGGCCGGCCATTTCACGTTGTTCAGGGCCGGGAATGGGTCGCCGTCGAGCTCGACGCCGCAGATCCGCCGAGTGACGCCCGCGTCGCGGATCCGGCGAAGAGCCGCGGTCGAGATCGAGGCGTCGGCCGCGAGCCCGAAGTCCACGAGCCGCTCGAGGCCCATCTCGAACGGATTGTTCTCGTAGGTCATGTCGGCGCCCCAGTTGAAGATGCCGCCCTCGATACGCCGGATGTCGGACGGCCCGGTCGGCTTGACGCCATAGGGCTTGCCGACCTCCATGAGGGCCTCCCAGAGCTCGGTCCCGCGCGAGGTGTCGAGCAGGTAGAGCTCGTAGCCGACCTCGGAGGTCCAACCGGTCCGGGTCACGACGACAGGGATGCCGCGGATCTCGGCCCGCCGCCACCAGTAGTACCTGAGGTCCGAGATCGAGTCCCCGACGAGATCGCGGATCAGGTCCTTCGAGCGGGGGCCCTGGACCTGGAGCGGCGCCACGTCCGCCTCCCGGATCGTGACGTCGAGGTCGGGGTAGGCATTCCGGAGCCCCCGCGCGAAGAGCAGGGAATCAGACGCCGCGAGCGCGAACCAGAAGGTGTTCTCGTCCATCCGTGTAAGGACCGGATCGTTGACGATGCCGCCGTCCGAGTCGCAGATCAGGACGTACTTCGCCTGGCCAACGGCGCATTTCGACAGGTCCCGCGGGGTCAGCAGCTGGGCGAACCGGAAGCCGTCCGGCCCCGAGATCTCGAGGCATCGCTCGACCGCGACGTCCCAGATCGTCACGGCATTCAGGAGGGCGTCGAACTCGGCCTCGAAGGTGTCGAACCTGATCGGGAAGTACATGTGGTTGTAGACCGTGAAGCCCTTGGGCGAGTAGCGCTGGGTCGCCTCGTAGTAGGGCGTCCGCCGGTTCCGGGCCCCGCGCTGAACAAGCCCCATGTCGAACGGAGCCGCGACCGTCACGTCACCCAAAGCGTCACTTCCTTCCGTGTCTACCTCAATGCCTGACGAATCATGTCTGAGTCGGGCGGGCTCCGCATGGGTGTCGCGTGCGGGTCGCGTCGGTGTCGCGTGGGTGTGCCTGAAGCAGCCGGCGGATCGTGTTAGCGCGCGGAGCGTGTCAATTTGTACTCACGCGGGAGTTGGTCCGCGCCCCCTCGCCGTTGGCTGGCGGTCCTGAGCGTGTGTCGGCGCCAAGACCGCCGTATGCGTTGTCAAATGTTCGCCAGTGGCCACCCTTGGCATCGGCTCCGTGACGAGCTCCCGCATGAGTCCCGTTTGGCAGAAATCGCGCGGATCGACGCGGTTGAATCCCGCGCGGGACCGATGCTGCTCACCTGCGAGCCCAGTGACCGGCGAACATCCGCGCAACCGGTGTTGCTCGCGTAGCGAGCCCAATGACCGACGGACCCCTCTTCCGCGGTCGATCTGCTCGTCTGGTGAGCGGGCCGGCCGAGGACACCCAATCCGTCGGTCGTTCGGACCGCTACGTGAGCAGCAGGGCCGCGGGCCAGCGGGGCAGCGGACAAGCGCCGAGTCCCGCATTCGCGGAGACCAGGACCGCGGCGCGCCGATATCGCTCAGTCGAGCGTGACGCGCTCGTGCCAGTGCGGGATGCGGACGTTGAACCCGAGCGCCTCGACCTTCGGCGCGAGGGCCACCTGGGCCTCGGGATCGCCGTGGATCAGGAAGATCGTCTGGGGCTTGCGGGTCCCGCCGGCGTCGGCGCCGGAATTCGCGCCGGAATTCGCGCCCGGCGACGGGGTTGACGGCGTCGCGCCGCGCCCGAAGTTGCCCAACCAGGCGAGCAGCCCGGGCTCGTCGGCGTGCGATGAGAACCCGCTGATCGACCGGACCTTGCAGCGAACCTGGCGGACCTGGCCGTCGAGCTTGACCGTCGTCGCGCCCTGCTGGAGATGCGAGCCCAGGGTGCCCGTGCCCTGGTAGCCGACGAAGAGGATCGTGGCATCCGGGTCGTCGATCAGCATCCGGAGGTGTCCCACGACGCGACCACCGGTGAGCATCCCGTTCGAGGCGACGATCATGAACGGCCGCGGCGAGCCCAGGATCGCCTGCGATTGCTTGATGTCGTTCGTGACTGTCTGGTTCGGATAGTCGAGCGGGGTTGCGCCGGACTGGAAGAGCTTCCGGGTCTCATCGTCGTAGTATTCGTTGTGGCGGCGGTACACGTCGGTCGCCTTTGAGGCCATCGGGGAGTCCAGGAAGAGCGGCAGCAGCGGGATCCGGCCCTCCTCGAGGAGCCGGTCGAGCTGCCAGACGACCTCCTGGGTGCGGCCGATCGCGAACGACGGGACAAGCAGCACGCCCTTTGCCTCGGCGACCATGTGGATCGTTTCGGCGAGGATCCGCACCGCCTCGTCCTGCGAGTCGTGCTCGCGGCCGCCGTAGGTCGACTCGCAGAGGACGTAGTCGGCCGACGTCTCGACCGTGGGATCGCGAACGATCGGCGCGTTCTCCCGGCCGAGGTCACCCGAGAACACGATCACCCGTTCGGGGCTGTCCTCGCGATCCTGGACGCGGAGCCGGATGATCGCCGAACCCAGAATGTGGCCCGCGTCATGGAACGTCGCATGCACGCCGGGTGCGACCTCGAGCTCCTGCCCGTACTCGATGGGCTTGAACTTCGGCAGGACCGCGGCGGCGTCGGCTTCGGTGTAGAGCGGCGCATCCAGGTCGACGACGAGGGGCGGCTTCTGGGCGCGGAGGTCGGCCTCCGGATCGGGCAGCGCCGCGTCCGGCGGAAGCAGCGGCTCGATGACGGTCGGCACGTGCTCACCGGTCGCCATGCTGCCCGCCGGCATCACATTGTCCTGGTGGGAAAGCTCGAGCGCGGCTTCGTACTGGTGCGCCTCCTTGGCATCGTCGGCGGCAACCAGGTCCGGGTGGCGCTTCTCCCATCGCGCTTCGCGCTTCGCGAACTCCTCGTGGAGCCGCCCGGAGTCGAGGAGGACGAGGGTCGCGAGCTCGATCGTCCCCATCGTCGTGAGGATCGGACCACCGAAGCCACGCTTGACAAGCAGTGGCAGGAGCCCGCAGTGGTCCAGGTGGGCGTGTGTCAGGAGGACGGCGTTGAGGGAGCTGGGCTCGTACTCCGGTGGGATCCGATTGCGGATCGACTCGTTCGGCATGCCCTGGAACATCCCGCAGTCGATGAGGA
>DAINSJ010000124.1:0-5135 GCA_036741375.1 Candidatus Limnocylindrales bacterium | reverse complement strand
TGCCAAGATCGCGGACCTCACCGGGGATCATCTTCAGCCCCGGCTCGGCACGGAGAAACCAGCCGCCGACCTGCTCGAGGCCGCGCAGCGTTCGGGCGTTGTCGCCGACGTGGATCCGCATCTCGACCCTGTCGTCCATCATCGCGACCGCCGCTGCGCGGTCACCGTCGTTGAGCCGTTCGAAGAACACTTCCATCGTGTCGACTGCACCCATGCCGGGAAGTGTACGGAACCGGCGTCCTACCCGAGGCTCTCGAGACGCCCTCGACGCCGAGCGAGCGTGAGCCGGCCGTCGAGCTCGAGGATGACCTGGGGCGGCCTGGGCCGGCCGTTGTAGGTCGAGCCCATCGACGCCCCGTACGCGCCGGCGTCGTGGATTGCGACGAGGTCGCCGCGACGGAGCGGCGGCAGGCGGTGCTCGCCGAGGTGATCCGTCGCTTCGCAGATCGGGCCGTCGACCATTGTCGGCTCGAACCCGGTCGACGTCCCCGCCGCGACCGAACGTCCCAGTGAGGTCAGCGCCGAGATCTCGTGCCACGCGTCGTAGAGCGCCGGCCGGATGAGCTCGCTCATCCCCACGTCGAGGACGATCTGCCGCCCGTCTCGTTCGCGTGCGTGCAGCACCCGGCCGACGAGGAACCCGGCTCGCGCGACGAGGACACGACCGGGTTCGATCGCAAGCCGTCGCGGCCGCCGATCCGCGGGGATCTGAGCGAGCAGGTCCGGTAGCTCTCGCGCGAACCGCTCCACGGTCGGGGTCGTCGCGTCGTCCGGCCCGACCGGGAACCCGCCGCCCACGTCGAGCGTGTCGAACTCGCGACGCGACCCAGCGATGAGCGCGAGCAGGGCGAGCGCCCGGCGGACGCCGTCGCGCCACGCATCGACCGCTCCGAGCTGCGAGCCGACGTGGACATGGATCCCGCGCGGCGTGAGGCCCTTGGCGGCCGCGACCACCTCGACGGCGGCGGACAGCTCCGACGCGGTCATCCCGAACTTCGAAGCCGCGGCACCAACCGCCAGACCGTGATGGGTCTCCGGGGCGACCTCGGGATTCAGCCGGAGCAGGACGTCGAGCGTTCGCGACCGCGGAAGCGATCGGGCGATCCGCGCGAGCGCCTCCGCCTCGTCCGGCGATTCGATCGCGATCCAGCGGATCGGGTCCTCGACGGCGGCCGATCGAACGGCCGCCCGGAGGTCCGCGTCGGTCTTGCCGATGCCCTCGAGCGTGATGCCACTGTTCGTGACGCCCGCCCGCCGGGCGATCGCCCATTCACCGCGCGAGACGACGTTCGCATCGAAGCCCAGGCCGCAGGCCCGGGCCACGATCGCGGTGACGTCGTTGGCCTTGACGGAGAACGTGCGGAGCCACGGATCGGGGAACGCCGCTCGCACCTCGGCCGCGGCCCGCTCGAGGGTGGCGATGTCCGTGACCCCGACGGGCGTCCCGAAGCGGCGAGCGGCGAGCCGGAGGGCGGGCGCGAGGCGATCGACCGCCTCGCCGTCGTCAGACGACGAGCCCACGACCTCGATTGAGCATCCCGAGGACCGTCGAGACGATGCTGATCACGATCGAGCCGAGCAGGGCCCCGACGAACACGTCAGCGGTGAACTTCGGCGGGAACTCCGCGATCTTGAAGCCGAGGTTGAGCTGATCGGAGATGAACGCCACCAGCAGCAGGAGCAGGGCATTCAACACCAGCGCGAACAGTCCGAAGCTGATGAGCGTGATGGGAAAGGACAGGGCCTTCAGGATCGGCTTGATGTAGCTGTTGATGAGCGCGAGGATCAGCGCCACCGCAAGCAGCTTGACCAGGTCGTTGCCGAAATGGATCTGGGGAACGAGCTTGATAGCCACGAAGACCGCGACCGCGTTGATGAGCACCTTGACGATCAGGTCGACCATGAGCGTCCCTCCGCGCTTGCGCCGGTTCGTCCGGCGACGTCGATCATGGCAGATGCGTCAGCGCAGCAGGAAGCCCGTCCCGAGGGGATCGCGCGGATCGAGCTCGAAGACGTGCGTTCCGGTCCGGTACGCGGAGCCGGCAACCTCGGTGACGACGCTCGGCCGGCCGCCGATCGCCGGACCGTCGGCAACCACCTTGCCCTCGAAGACGGAATCGACGATCGAGCGATGGCGGAGACCGGTGCCGCGCGGGAGCTCGCCCGTCGCCTCCAGCAGCGCGAGGCGGGCGGACGTCCCGCTGCCGCACGGCGACCGGTCGACCTCGCCGTCGGCGAAGACCGTCACGTTGCGCTGGACGCGATCGGCGTCTTCCTCGGGCGGCTCGGCCTGCCAGAAGATGATCCCGTAGATGCCGCGAAGCTCCGACTCGTCGGGGTGCACGGGGTCGAGGACGGCATCGAGCGCCGGTCGCAGCTCCCGCTGGAGCGCGATGAGCTCGGGCAGGCTGCTGCGGGACACGTCGAGCCTCAGCTCGCGGACGTCGACAGAGCCGTAGAAGGCGCCGCCGTACGCCACGTCGACGGCGACCGGCCCAAGGGTCGTGTCGACGGTCACTCCGGTGGCCACGACGAACGCCGGCACGTTCCGGAACGCGACGCGTTCGACCCGACCGTCGCGCATGGTCGCCGCGCACGTCAGCCTGCCGGACGGCACGTCCACCGTGACGGCCACCTCGGGCGTGCTTGCCTGCAGGCGGCCCGAATCCAGCGCCCAGGTCACGAGCGCGATCGTGCCGTGGCCACATGCGGTCGAGTAGCCCTCGTTGTGGAAGAACACGAC
Source organism: Candidatus Limnocylindrales bacterium (assembly GCA_036741375.1). Classification (GTDB taxonomy): domain Bacteria; phylum Chloroflexota; class Limnocylindria; order Limnocylindrales; family CSP1-4; genus UBA5189. The sequence goes on along the minus strand of DAINSJ010000124.1, from coordinate 2,392 downwards.
ACCGAGGTCGGCGCCGGCGTCGTTCGGGGGCGTCACGAACCCGCCGTACATGTCGGCGTGGCCGCGCGGCTCGTCGATCAGCAGGTGGCGAACGTCATCGACGTGCTCCGCGGCCCAACGGCGACGCTCGAGGATCGTGCGTCCCTCGAGCTCCGGGGCCCCGCCGACCACGATCCGGAACGGCTCGCCGCCCGTGTGGTAGTCGACCGTTTCGACCTTCACGATGGCGGTCGGATCGCCGCTTCGAGCCTCGCCCTGACCGCGGGCCACTCCTCGGCGACGACGCTGTAGTACGCCGAGTGCCGCAGGCGACCGCCCGGCATGATCATGTGATTCCGGAAGATCCCCTCGAACGTCGAGCCGATGCCGAGCAGCGCGCGGCGCGCGGGCTCGTTGAGCGAGTCGGTCTTGAACTCGACGCGGTTGGCGCCGAGGGCCTCGAACGCGTGGGTCATCTGGAGGAGCTTGGCCTCGCGATTCGCGCCGCTCAGCTGGCGGGCCTTCCCGAGCCATGTCCAGCCGATCTCGAGGCGGCGGTGCTCGGGCACGATCGACATGAAGCGGGTGCTGCCGATCGCCTTGCCGGTTGCCGCGTCGAGGGTTGCGAAGGGCATCTCCATTCGGGCGTTCGCGTTCGCGAGGGCCGCCTCGATCCATTCGCCGAGGATCGCCCGGTCGGTCGGGCGAGCGAGGGTCCACTGCCAGATCGCCGGGTCCAGGGCGACCTCCGCGAGGTCGTCCAGATGGGCCATCGACAGGGGCTCGAGGCGGACGATCCGGCCCTCGAGCACGACCGGCTCGACCCAGCGCGGGGCCTGTTCTGTCATCCGTTCGATCCTGGCAACCGGACGAGCTCCCTCTCGGGGTCGTGGGGGAGCGCTGGATCGCCATCGACGATCAGGTCGATCCGATCCCGGACGGGATCGCTCGCGAAGAACGCGTCCTCCTCGGCCATCCAGCGCTCCCAGTCGAGCCGCCTCGCCTCGCCGTCGCGCTCGAGGCCCCGCTGGAGCCGGACGTCGGCGGGCGCATCGATCCAGACCGAGTAGGTCAGGCGATCATTGACGGGCGCGCGAGCCGAGGACACACCCTCGAGGATCACGACGTCGGCAGGCTTCACCACGCTCCTCGGGCCTGGCTTTCGTGCGGTCCAGTCATAGGCGCGATACCGCGCGATCTTGCCGCGCAAGAGCGGCTCGAGGACCTCGGCCTCGAGGCGCGGCCACCAGCCGAGAGGGTCCTGCCAGGAGGCGAAATCGTCCGTCTGGACGATCGGCGCGTCTCCCAGGGCTCTTGCCAGTCGCGTCGCGAACGCCGTCTTGCCGGCTCCGCCCGGCCCATCGATCGCCACGAGGCGAACCGCTCCGAGGCGCGGACGCCGGCGGCGAATCGTCCGGGCGAGGTTCGCGAACCTGGCGACGCTCGGCCGGCCCTGTGGGCGCGCGGCGGCAGTCGCGGCCAGCGGGGCATCCGGGTTGTCGTCTGGCCCGTCGACGACGGGACCGACCGCCACGTCGAGCACGAGCGCCTCGTACGGCCCGAGTCGGAGGTCGAGCCCGCGATCGCGGAGCTCGGCCACGGAGCGGCTGACCTCGCGGCCCGTCCGCGTGTCGCGGAAGCGCACCTGGATCGTGCCGTCTTCCGGGAGATCGAGCGCCGAGGCCAGACGCGGCCGGGTGAGCCGCCGATTGCCGTCTCCGTCCCGGGTCGCCGCCGATACCGAACGATGGATGGTCACGTCCACCTCGGCGTGACGATTGTGGACGACGACGAGGGTCTGCTCCGAACCCCCGTGGTTCGAGAACGCGTAGACGTCCTCGACGACCTGACCGTCCTCGCCGGTCGCGTCGTACAGCCGGAACCGTTCGGTCGCGGCAAACGCCGATCGTCGTCGGAGCAGCGGCACGATCATGCGATCGAAATGGGCGGCGTGGCCTTCGTCGAGGGGCTCCGCCCAGCGGGCCCTCCGATACTCCATGCCGTAGCGCTCCCGGTAGCCCTCGATCTGGCCGTGCCCGAGCATCGGGAGACCGGGCAGGGTCGCGAGCAGGGTTGCGACCGCGAATGCCTTGTCGCCGGTCCCGTACTGCTCGGCGGCCGGCCGCTCGTCAGGGTTCGTCATGAAGTTGACGAAGCGCTGGAGGATCCGGGGATCGAACGTCAGCGTGTCGCGGAGGACCTTCCGGTAGCCCGCGTTGTCCTCGTCGCGGAGCATGTGCATGAAGGCCGAGTTGTAGACGCGATGCATCCCCAGCGTCCGGACGAAATAGCCCTCGAGGAACCAGAACGCCTCGGCAAGCAGGAGGGTCCCGGGGGCCTCCGCGGCGACCCTGTCGACGACGTCGCGCCAGAACTCGTGGGGCATGGCCCGGTCGAATTCGGCGTCGGACAT
>DAINSJ010000123.1:0-5155 GCA_036741375.1 Candidatus Limnocylindrales bacterium | reverse complement strand
CCACGACGTAGAACCCGATCGCGAGCAGGGTCAGTGAGGCGGCGAGCAGGTTCACGGTCCAGACCATCAGCCCGACCGAGACGACCCCGAGGACGATGCCGAAGAGCATCGCCCGCTCCGGCTCGACCTGGTCGGCAGGCAGCGGCCGGCGGCGCGTCCGGGCCATGAGCCCATCGATGTCGCGCTCGAGATACTGGTTGATCGCATTGGCCGAGCCGGCGGCCAGCGTTCCGCAGACGAGCGTCCAGAACGTGACTCGAACCCAGTCGCCCAGCTGGATGCCGGGGACCTCGCGCGTCGCGAGGACCATCGCGGGGACCGTCGTCACGAGGAGGAGCTCGATGATCCGCGGCTTCGTGAGCGCGACGTAGGCGCGGACCGAATCACCGATGGACTCGCGTCGGCCGGGACTCTCCGCGTCCGGATCGGGACTCCGCCCCGACCGTCCCGCGACCGACCCCGGATCGCCATCCACGGACGTGGCCATCACGGCGCTGCGAGCCGCGTAGTAGGACCAGATCGCGAGCCCCGCGGCGCCACCCCAGATCAGCGAGCCGAGGGCTACGTGGAGGGTCTGGGTCCAGGGCGCGAGCTGGGTCAGGACCTGTAGCCCGCCGACGAGAACCTGGACGAGGTAGACCGCGAGGACCGCGACGGCCAGCCTCGCGATCGCCGGCCTCGAACGTCGGGACCGCCACGCAGCGACCGCCACCCAGGCGAGGATGACGAAGACGACCACGGCCGCGTAGCGATGCAGCTCGTGGGCGGCGTATAGCGGGGCGACGCTGGCGGGCGTATCGGGCCCGATCGCCTGGATCCCGCCGTTCATCAGCGGCCAGTCCGGGAAGACCAGCGCCGCGCTCGTTGCCGTCACGTTGGACCCGAAGAGCAGGAGCACGAAGGTGGCGGCCGCCCCGAACGTCGCGAGCAGCGTAAATCGCTGGCCCCCGGCCGGAGCGCTCGCGCCACCACCACCCAGACGCGCCGGATACCAGGCCCGCACGAGGAGGTAGACGAGCAGCCCGACGAGCGCCATCGCCGCGGCCAGGTGGGCCGTCACCGACGGGCCGCTGTTGCCGAGTCGAACGGTCTCCTGCCCGAGCCATGCCTGGAAGCCGACGAGGGCGACCGCACCGATCGACGGCCACAGGATCGAGCGGCGGTCGCGGTGGTCGAGGAACGCGATGACCGCCAGCCCGAGCGTCTCGAAGCCGATCAGGGCGGCGACGCTTCGATGGAGCCACTCGATCCAGACATGGCCATCGGCGTCGAGGCCCGGCAGGAACTGGCCCGGGAAGCAACCCGGCCAATGCGGGCATGCCTCGCCCGACGCCGTCGCCCGCACGGCGACGCCGATCGTGACGAGAAGGAACACGGTCGCGACGGTCGCGGCGGCGAGCCGCTGGAAACGGGACACGGACCCTCCGGATGTGGCCCGCGGATTCTACTGCCTGCCGTACCGGCCGCTACGCTGTGGGCGATGCGACGACCTCCCCTGCGCTTCCAGCTCGTGCTGGTGCTGACCGCCGCGGCGGCCCTGCTCGGAGGGTGCTCCCCGGCGACCAACGCGGGACCGACGATCGCACCGGTCGGTTCCGGCGGGACGGCGTGCCAGACTGCGCCCCAGCCCGGAAACCTCTCCGGCTGGGAGACGCCCGCGACGCCCCCGCCGATCTATCCGCTCGTCATCGCCAACCCCGGTGAGCTGACCTGCGGTGCGAACCGCTTCCTCTTCTCGTTCCTCGACGCGAAGAACAACGTTCTCTCGAAGCCGGACCGAACCGCGAAGGTCGCGCTGTACGACCTCGGTCGCGACCCGACGAAACCGGTCGCAACGACAGACGGGACCTTCATTTGGGCGATCCAGGATGAGCGCGGGGTCTACGTCGCGAACGTCACCCTGCCCGAGGCCGGGACCTACGGCGCCGAGTTCACCACGAGCGTGAGCGGCGGCCCGGCCGAGACCTTCCGAACGACGTTCAGCGTCGATGCGACGACCTCGCTCGTCCGGGTTGGGCAGCGCGCGCCGTCCACGAAGACGCCGACCGCGACCGACGCCGGCGGCGACCTGACCCACATTTCCAGCGACGCGACGCCGGATCCCGCCTTCTACAAGACCTCCGAGGATCAGGCGCTCGCGAACCACCAGCCGTTCGTCCTCATCTTCGCGACGCCGAAGTTCTGCCAGTCCGCGCAGTGCGGCCCGACGCTCGATCGGATCAAGCCCTTCGTTGCGAAGTACGCGACCGTCGACTTCATCCACGTCGAGCCCTACGAGCTGCAGCTCCAGAACGGCGCGCTCCAGCCGGTCATGACGAACAGCAACCTGACCCCGACATCGGTCACGAACGCCTGGGGCCTCTCCTCCGAGCCGTGGGTCTTCGTCGTCGATCGCCAGGGGATCGTCCGCGGCTCGTTTGGCCTGATCTTCTCCGATGCGGAGCTCGCCACCGCCCTCGACGCTGTGAAGTGAGCGAGCCGCAGCGCCGGCCAGGCCCGGACGCGACGGCGGACGCGACAGCAGCCGTCGACCTGCCCAAGGGCTACTGGTCGGCGGACAAGGCTCGCCGGATCCTCGACAAGACCCTCAGATTCCGGCTGGAGGAGGACCTCTCGACCCTGACGCCAGCCGAGCACAGGGTCGTCGACGAGCTGGTCGCGGTCGGCTACCTGCTCGGGACCCTCAACGAGGAACAGCGCCACCACCAGGCCCTCCGAGCACGCGACGAGCTGCGCGAGCTCCACGAGCAGCTCGGCCGGCCGTCGCGAACCCAGGATCTCCTCGACCTGTACGGGCTGTTCCTCGGCCCGATCGCGACCACGCTCGAGAACGAGCTCGAGCCCTTCCTGCCGGTCGACGGCTTTACCGAGGGCAAGGCCTTCTACCCATGGGGCATCGATCGGGACGAGATCGATGCCTTCCTCGCGGCGCATCCCGAGCGACAGCCGGAGATCCTCGGGGTCCACACGATCGTCCGACGGTCGACGCCTCGGCACCTGAAACGGGACCTCCTGACCCTGCGGCGGCACCCCGAGCTCTCGGTGCTCCACTCGGGTCTCCAGTCCTTCCTCGGCGCCCTCGCGGAAGACCCGCCTCGCGAAGCCTTCTACGCCGTGCCGTACTCGGTCGCCTGGCCGGGCCCGTTGCTCGAAGCGTCGAGCCGGCTCTCGGCCGCCGCGGCCGCCATCGCCGCCGAGGATCCCGATGCCGGGGCGTACCTGCGGCAGCGCGCCCGCGACCTCCTGACCGACGACAACGAGGCCGGCGACGCCGCCTGGATTCGAGGCGAGATCGGGAGGATCGACGGTGTCATCGGCGCGTATGAGGTCTACGACGATGGCCTCTACGGTGCGAAGGCCTCGTTCGGCTTGAGCGTCGTGCTGCGCGACGAGCCTGCCACCAACCTCCTCCGAGCCGAGCTGGCCCACCTCCAGGAGATCGAGGATGCGCTTCCCTACCCGAGCCGCCGCCGCGTTCGCACGGACATCCCGGTCGCCAGCGTCAATGTGCTCGCGGCATTCGGTGCGGCGGTCGACGTGGCAGCCGAGATCCTGCCCAACGATCCGACCCTCATGCGCAAGTACGGCAGGAAGATCCTCGTCCGTCGCAACAACCTGACGAACCCGGACGCGTTCGGACGCATCGAGGCACGCTGGCAGGCTGGGGTGCTCCCGGAGCATTTCGGGGACCTCACCGCGGAGGGCAACTACCAGGAGGTCGTCTGGCACGAGATCGGCCACTACCTCGGCCCGGACACGGACCGCCGGGGCCGATCGCTCGAGACGGTGCTGGAGGCCGACGCATCGCCGATCGAAGAGCTGAAGGCAGAGCTCGTCTCGCAGTTCGCGACGAATCGCCTGCGGGCGATGGGCCTGGTCGACGAGGCTGCGGTGAGAGGCGTCGCGGCGAGCGTGATCCTCGCGAGCCTGCGTCCGGTCCGACCCCTGCGCTCGCAGGCCTACAGCACGATCTGGCTGATGATCCTCAACTACTACCTCGAAGCGGGCTACCTCGTGTACGAGGCGGGCCGGCTCGGAATCCGGCATGAGCGTCATGACGCGGCGGTCTCCGCGATGCTCGCGGACGTGCTCGCGATCCAGGAGGAGGGCTCGAAGGAGCGTTCCACGGCGTACATCGACCGCTGGACCACCTGGGACGAGCGCCACGACACCATTGCCCGGGCTCTCCAGGGCGCCGAGCGCTACCGCTATCTCGACCCCCGCTATGGGCTGCTCGAAGGCGCGACCGGGGCATCCTCGAGCCGGTAGACGATCGGGACTCCGCTGCTCAGCACGAACCAGGCGCGGACCGGCAGGCCCGTCGTCTCGTGCTCGGCGAGGTGGCCCGGGGCGAACTGTGTCGCGTTGTCGAGCGTGCCGAGGCTCAGGACGACCGTGGCCCCGCCCGGCAGTCGCAGCGTGAAGCCCGTGACGTTGCCGAGGCCCGTCGAATCGACGTGGACGACGACGCCGTCGATCGGCGATACGGGCAGCGATGGCGCCGGGCTTCCTTTGTTCTCGCAAGCTGCAAGGGCAAGCGCGATGGCGACGGCCGCCACAACCAGCACCGCCCCCGCGATCTGGCGGCCGGGCGGCCTCAACGAGCGCTGGTGGCCGCGGTTGTCGCCGTGCCGGTGCTTCCCGGCGCGTACAGCGGCGTCGCGTCGGCGCAGCGCGGGCACGTGGCCGCGCCGGGCTCGTATGTCGGGAGGTCCAAAGCCCAAAGTGCCCTGAGCGGGTAGACGCGTCCCGTCGCCGGCGAGGTTAGCGTCGACATCCCGCCGGAGCGGTCGACCAACACGGCGCACTCGACGATCTCGCCGCCGGCCGCTTCGACCGCGGGCAACATCGCCAGGAGCGAGCCGCCGGTCGTGAGGATGTCGTCGACGAGGAAGACGCGCTCACCGGGCTCGATGCGGAAGCCCCGCCGGAACTCGCGTCGGGAGGCGCCGTCGTCGCCGCGAACCTCTTCCGCGAAGATCGCCCGCGTGCCGAGCTGGCGGCCGGTCTCGAACGCCAGGATCACGCCCCCGGTCGTGGGCCCGGCGACGAGATCGACTGACGCAGCGCCATCCTCACCACGATGACGCGCGGCCCAGAAGCCGCACAGCTCCGAGGTCGCCGCGGGATCCGAGAGCACCGCGAACTTCTCGAG
>DAINSJ010000122.1:0-5246 GCA_036741375.1 Candidatus Limnocylindrales bacterium | reverse complement strand
CGCCGAGGAGCTGATCGCGGAGAAGCGCCTCGCAGTCGGCTCCGCCGATCGCGATGACCTTGTCGCCGACCGCCAGCACCATGTCGCCTCGAAGCGGCGTCGCGACCCCGTTTCGCACGACGGCGAAGAGGGAGCAACCCTCGGGCATCGAGATCTCGCTGGTGGATCGGCCGACCGCCGGCGATCCCGCCTGCAGGTGAGCCTCGATGATCTCGAGGTCACTGTCCCCGAGCGCCGCGAGGTGCAGCAGCTCATGGACCGGGATGTCCTGCTCGATCGAGCCGAGGATCATTCGGGTCGGGCTGATGATCTCGTCCACGCCGAGGTGGCGGAACAGGTCCTCGTTCGTCGGGTTGTTGACCCGGGCGATGGTCCGGGGCACGTCGAAGTGGTGCTTCGCCATCTGGCAGATGACGAGGTTGTCCTCGTCGTCGCCGGTGACCGCGGCCACGATGTCGGCGCGGTTGCAGCCGGCCTCGGCCAGGTACTTGCCCTCGCAGCCGTCGTGGGCGACGACGATCGAGCCGATCTCGTCCGCGATCTGGCTGGCCCGGCCCGGGTCGCGCTCCATGAGGACGACCTCGTGGCCACTGTCGATGAGCTCCCGGGTGAGGTAATAGCCGACCTTCCCGCCGCCGACGACGAGGACGAACATCTCAGGCCTTCCCGCCGGGCGCGCCGGCTGCTCCAGCGGTGCCGGCTGCTCCAGCGGCCGCGGGCTGGTGATGGTGGGCGACGGCATCGATCACCGATGGCATGCCGGACCCTCGAAGCCCGACAAACGTCTGGATCGCATCCGAGAGCATCGTGGTCCGGCAGATCGTCGCGATCCCGAGCTCCGCATAGGCGGCGGCGCGGACCGGGTCGTTGACCTTGGCCATCGCCCGGCCGACCTCGAGCTTCTCCATGGCGATCTGCGCGGCCATCACGTTCCGGTTGTCGCCCTCGGTGAGCGCGAGGAAGGCGTCCGCCCCGACCGCGCCGGCCTTACGGAGGACGTCCTCGTCGGTCCCATCGCCGCGAATGGCCTGGCCGCGAAACTCGGAGGAGAGACGCTCGAACGCGCGCGTGGACAGGTCGATGACCACGACCTCGTGGCCCGCGGTATCGAACGCCTCGGCCAGGACGGCGCCGACGCGGCCACAGCCGATGATGACGATCTTCACGCTGGCTCCTCGGGAATCGGCTCGCGAACGACCCAGACGGTGCAGGGTGCGTGCTTCAGAACATACGGGATCGTGCGGCCGATCGCGAAATCGCCCCCGAATCGCTTGCGATACGAGAGCCCGAGGACGAGCAGGTCGGCCTCGCGCTCGGTGGCCTCGTCGACGAGCGCCGCTCCCACCTCGCGGGCCTGGAGGAGCACCGGCTCGAGGCGGACCTTGAGCGTCTCGGCGGTCAACTCCGCCTGGTCGAGGATCTGCTGGGCCTCCTCGGACCGGGAGGCGATGTCGGCGTCGAGTGGCAGCGACCACTCGATCTCGAACACGTGGACACCGATGACCTCGCCGTGGGACTGCCGGGTCAGCTCGGTGGCGAGGCGGACGATGCGATCATCCTGGGATCCGCCGGCCAGCGCGACGATGGCGCGGGTGAAGACGGGGTTGGATGGGTCGGACACCGCTGGTGGGCTGCCTCGGTCTTCTGGTTTGATCGCCGGCCGGGAAATGCCGGAGCGGCGCGGGCGCCACGATACCATCGGCACCGTTACAGCCCGAGCGACAGGCGCGCCGCCAGTCCTCCCGGCAAGCCGACAGAGCGCATCGCCTCCTGGACCGCGCCGATGTCGTAGGCGACGCGGTGCCAGCTGATCCTCCCCTCGCGGGGATCGAAGATCGCGTAGGAGGCCTCCGGATCGCCGTCTCGCGGCTGGCCCACACTGCCGGGGTTGAGGAGCGCGCGGCGGCCACGAAGCTCGAGCTCCGAACCGTGGCCGGGGCCGACCACGTCGATTCGGCCGTCGTGCTCGACGAACGCGACGGGGATGTGGGTATGGCCGTTGAGCCCGGTCGGGCTGGCGAGCACGGCAAGGTTCGCGCGGGCCACCGGCACGGATGTCACGTACTCCCAGATGGGCTCGCGCGGGCTGCCGTGGACGAGCTCGCAGCCCTCGACCGTCAAGCGTTCCGGGAGGTTACGAAGCCACGCGACGGTCGGGGCGGAGATCACGGTCCGGGTCCATTCCATCGCCCGGCGCGCGTCGGTGTTGAACCATTCGATCTCAGAGCCGCCGGCCGCGGCGGCGTCGTGGTTGCCGCGGACGCCGACGGCGCCGACCTCGACGAGGCGGCGCACCACGCCGTCGGGATCGGGCCCGTATCCGACGACGTCTCCGAGGTGCCAGATTGCATCCACGGGACCGGCCGCCGCGAGAACGGCATCGAGCGCGGTGAGGTTCGAATGGATGTCCGACAGGACCGCGACCCGCATACCGGCTGAGCCTAGCAGCGCGTCCGTGGTCCTCGCGGGGTTCGAAGTCCTCGTGGCGCCTGCTTCTCGATGACGACGAGGACGTGACCCTCGAGGCCGGGCACGGCGGTCGGACGGACCGTGATCCGGGCACCACCCAGGGGCATCGCCGCGCGAGCCGCCGCCTTGATCTCGGCGGCGATGTCGCCACGTTTCCAGGCGACGAGCCGGCCACCCGGGGCGAGCAACGGCAGGGCGAGACGGACGAGATCCGGCAGGGCTCCCACCGCACGAGCCGTGACGACGTCGAACGGCTCGACCTCGCCTTCGCGGATCCGCGCCGCGAGCGTCTCGGCGCGCGCCCCCACGACGGTGACACGGGAGCCGAGACCCGCGACGTCGACGGCCGCCTCGAGGAATCGCGCCTTCTTGCCGATCGATTCGACGAGGGTGGCCTCGGCGTCGGAGGTTGCCACTGCGAGCGGGATGCCTGGATAGCCGCCGCCGCTGCCGAGATCGAGCAGCCTGACCGAGCCGCGCCGAACGCCGACGACGGGCAGCGCCGTGAGGCTGTCGATGACATGGAGGAGGGCGACTCGCGCCGGATCCGTGATCGCGGTCAGGTTGATGGCCCGATTCCAGGCGAGCAGGAGCCGCACGTGGTCGTCGATCGAGGTGCGGGCTGCGGCGGTCAGGGACACGGGGAGGGCCGCCAGCCCGGCCTCCAGCGCGGCTTGATACTCGGACGACAGGGGCGGGAGTCCGTCGACTCGCGTCGGGAGCGATTCTCGCCGGCGGTCCACGCTCCCTCCCTGGAGAGCCCGCGACCGTCGGGGAACCGCCCCCGGCGTGGTCGTTCCGTTCGCAGCCTGGGCCTGGCGGTCTGACGCCGCTCGATCGGTTCGCAGCCGGGTTTCCCCGAGCCCCTCGCGAGCAACGTTCCCCGTTGGTTTTCCCGGTGCGGATGCCGGATCTTGCGACGCTGGACGAGGATCGTCAACCGGGTTATCCACGAGTGTCGGCGTCACCCATGGGATCGTGGATAACGACCCGTTGAACGCCCAATGACGTGGATGACCGGACGAGTCCTCGACCCGTCAGCTGCTTCGAGCGCCGCTCCGGACGGGTCTGCCGAGGGTCCGTCGGACGACGTCGACGACCTCCTCGACGTAGCGTTCGGCATCGCCATTCTCGGCGGCGGTCCGGACGCAGCCCTGGACGTGATCCTCGAGGACGAGGATCGCGAGCGAGTCGACAGCGGCGCGAAGCGCGCTCGTCTGCTGAAGGATGTCGACGCAGTATTCCTCGCGCTCGATCATCCGGGTGATCCCGCGGACCTGGCCCTCCATGCGCGCGAGGCGCCGAACGAGTTGCGACTTGTCGCGCGAATAGCTGTGGCGGAACGTATCGGCGGCCGCGGCCGGTGGCCCTGCCTCGTTGGTCGTCATGCCGGGATGATACTCCGGGGGGGTATGCCGGGCAAGCCGGGCCGGTCCGAACGCCGAACGGGTACACTCCCGATGGATGGATCCCACGGACCACCTGCGCGCGCTCCTCGACGGGGTCACCTGCACCGTCTGCGAGGATCGCGTCCCCGCCGAGCGGATCCGTCTCCTGGCCTGGCGCGAAGACCTCGCGTTCCTCGAGATCGACTGTGCGGCCTGCCAGAGCATGACCCTCGGCTTCGTCATGGCCCACGCGACGCGCGAAGAGCAGATCGCGGATCCCGACGCTGCGCCGATCTCGTCAGACGACGTCCTCGACATGCACGAGTTCCTCGCCCGTTGGGAAGGGGATCTCACGGCCGCCCTGCGGGTCGCCGATCGCAAGATCTCTCGCGGAGCGGATCACCGACCGTGACGGAGCTCGGGCCCGAGGCAAACGATCGCGGGACCCCTTCGTTCGCCCATGCGAGCGAGGCCGAGATGGCCCGGATCCTCGACTTCTACGACGTCCGCTGGGAGTACGAGCCGACGACGTTCCCGATCCTCTGGAACCTCGAGGGCGAGGTCGTCGAGAGCTTCTCGCCCGACTTCTACCTTCCCGAGCTCGACATGTTCCTGGAGATGACGACGCTGAAGCAGCGTCTCGTCCGCAAGAAGAACCGCAAGCTGCGCCGCCTTCGGGAGCTCTACCCGGACATCCGGATCAAGCTGTTCTACGCCCGCGACTTCGCCGCGATGATGCTGAAGTACGGCCGCTTCGCGCTCGTCGAGTCGCTGTCGGGCACGATCGGGCAGATGGTTCCGGACCGATCCGGGGTGTCCGCGCCGATCCTCGGAATCCTGCCCGTGCCCGTCGCTTCGATCCCCAGCGCCCCGATCTCGACTCGTCCGGAGCCGGCACCGGTGGCGCCCGCAGGCGGCACGGCGGCGAGCGTCGAGGGAGAGCCGGAACGGCGCTCGCGAACCGCTGCCCGGCGCCTCCGTCGACGTCACCTGCGCGCGGCCGCGTCGAGGGCGGGCCTTGCCTCGGTTATGACGCCTGACGGCGACCACCACGTGAGCGAGGCGATCAGCGAATGACGGTGACCAGGACGGACCTTCGAGCCGACATCGGCGAAATCCTGCTCACGGAGGAGCAGATCCAGACGCGGGTGACGGAGCTCGGCGCCGCGATCACCGCCGACTACCTTGGCCGGGCCTTGACGCTCGTCAGCGTGCTCAAGGGCTCCTTGCCGTTCATGGCCGACCTCATGCGCGCGATCGAGGTGCCGCTACGGATCGACCTCATGGAGGTGTCCTCGTACGGCGGCGCCACGACCGAGTCGTCCGGCCTCGTGCGGATCCTGAAGGACCTCTCGACCAGCATCGAGGGCGAGGACGTCCTCATCGTCG